>DASSUY010000310.1:0-5203 GCA_035706525.1 Steroidobacteraceae bacterium | reverse complement strand
CCGGCTGCGCCGCCTCGAGGCGGAGCTCGCCTCCCGCTCGCCGGCCGTCCGCCTCGCCGGGCTCGCGCAGCGGGCGGCGCAGGCGGGCAGCCGCCTCGAACCGCTGCTGCGGACCCGGCTGACGCTCGCCGGCGCGCGCCTGCTCGCTGCGCTGCGCGCCCTCCAGGTCGCGAGCCCGCTCGCAACGCTCGAGCGCGGCTACGCGATCGTGACGCGCGCGGCGGATGGCGCCGTGATCACGAACGCGGCCGACGCGCCGACTGGCACCGAGATCGAGGCACGCCTCGCGAGCGGCACGCTGGCCGCCCGCGTGCACGGCCGAAAACCCTGAGCGCTCAGCGCGCCTGGCGGTTGCGCCTGCGCTTCTCGTCGCGCTCGCGCGTCCGCCGCTGGCGCGGCGTCAGCGTGTCGCGCCGGCCGGCGAAGGGATTCGCCTCGCTGCGGAAGTCGACCCGCACGGGCGTGCCGTCGAGCTTGAATGCCTCGCGGAAGCAGTTCGCGAGGTAGCGCCGGTAGTCCTCGGGCGTGCGTTCCGCCTGCGCGCCGTGGACGACGATCACCGGGGGGTTCCGCCCGCCCTGGTGCGCATAGCGCAGCCGGATGCGCCGGCCGCGGACGAGCGGCGGCTGGTGCTGGCGGATCGCGGCCTCTAGCACGCGGGTCAGGTCCGGCGTCGGCATCTCGCGCATGGCGGCCGCATACGCGGCCCGCACCGCGTCGACGAGGCCGCCCACGCCGCTCCCGTGGAGGGCCGAGATCGTGTGCACCGGCGCGAAATCGAGGAAGCGCAGCCGCGCCGCCGCCTGCTCGCGGATCTCTTCGCGCTGGGCCGGCGCCACGTGGTCCCACTTGTTGATGGCGAGCACGAGGGCCCGCCCGCGGTCCGCCACGATCCCGAACAGGGTGGCGTCCTGCTCCGCGACGCTCTCGCGCGCGTCCATCACGCCGATCACCACGTGCGAGTCGTCGATCGCCTGCAGCGCCTTGACCACGCTCCACTTCTCGAGCGTCTCCTCGACGCGCGAACGGCGGCGGACTCCGGCCGTGTCGATGAGCACGAAGGCCTGGCCGTCGCGCTCGAAGGGAACCTCCACGGCATCGCGCGTCGTGCCCGGCTCGTCGAAGGTGATGACGCGCTCCTCGCCCGCGAGGCGGTTGATCAGCGTCGACTTGCCGACGTTCGGCCGGCCGATCACGCAGACGCGGATCGCGTCCGCGGGCGACTCGCCCGCGCCCGGGGGGGCCGGCGGCAGGCCGGCGAGCACGCGCTCGAGCAGGGCGTCGATGCCCTGGCGGTGCGCCGCGGAGATCGCGACCGGCTCGCCGAAGCCGAACGCATGGAATTCCGCGGACACGACGGCCGCGTCGAGGTCCTCGGCCTTGTTGACGGCGACCGTGACCGGCTTGCCGCTTCGGCGCAGGACGTCGGCGACGAAGCGGTCGACCGGATCGAGGCCGCCGCGGCCGTCGACGAGGAAGACGACGCGGTCGGCTTCCTCGATCGCGCGGGCGGTCTGGCGCGCCATGAGCTCCGAGATTCCGCGCGGCGCCTCTACGAGCCCGCCCGTATCGACCACGATGAAGCGCCAGGGATGGCTCTCCCCGAAGCCGTACTTGCGGTCGCGCGTGAGTCCCGGGACGTCCGCGACGAGGGCGTCGCGCGTGCCGGTCAGGGCATTGAACAGCGTCGACTTGCCGACGTTCGGCCGGCCGACGAGGGCGACGACGGGGAGCATGGCATGCGCTGCCGGGGTGGTTCGCTCAGCCCGCGGCGCGCGGCTTGGCGCGCCAGGCCTGGACTTCGCCGGAATCCGTCTCGAGCAGCAACAGGTCGCCGGCGGCGACGGGCGCGTTCGTCATGCGGCCGCCGCCCGTCTTCCCGCGCGCCAGGAGCTGTCCGGTCGCGGCGTCGAGCCAGTGGAGGTAGCCCTCGAAGTCGCCGACGACCAGGGTGTCGCCGGAAAGCGCAGGTGCCGTGAGCCCGCGCCGGAGCATCGCGTCCTGGCTCCAGACGGGCGTGCCGTCGCGGCGGCGCAGCGCCATCACCGTGCTGTCCGAGGTCGTCACGTAGATCGCGTCGCCTTCGACCACGAGCCCGCGGTTGCTCGACAGGTCGCGCCCCCACCACAGCTGCCCGGTGTCGCGCGCGAGCATGGCGACGCGGCCCTGGAAGCCGACGACGAAGACGTCGTCGCCGAGGACGCGGACCGGAGAGTCGATGTCGACGAGGCGCTCGATCTCGGTGCGGCCGTGGCCCGGGGCGACCGTCGTGTTCCACAGGAGGTCGCCCGTGGTCAGCGCGAGCGCGACCACCTTGCCGTTGTCCAGCCCCGCGAAAACCATGTCCCCGTCGACGACCGGCGGCCCGTTGCCGCGCAGGGTGAGCCTCGGCACGGGTTGCTCGTAGGACCAGGCTTCGACGCCGTCCGCGGCACGCAGGCCCCGCAGGCGGCCGTCGACGGTGCGGATGACGACGAGCCCGCTTGCGACGGTCGGCGCCGCCAGCACCTCGCCGCCGGTCATCGCCTTCCAGCGCTCCGCGCCCGACTGCGCGTCGAGCGCGACCAGCCCGCCCCCGGAGCCGCCCACGACGACGATGCCTTCGCCGACCGCCGGCCCGCCGGCGAGGTCGAGGCCGGTGTCGATCCGCCAGATTTCACGACCCGTCGAGAGCTCCAGGGCGCGCACGTCGCCGCCATGGCCCGCGACGTAGACGCGCTCGCCTTCGATCGCCGGGCGGAGGGCCAGGCGGAGCACGTCCTCGCCGCCCTTGGTGCCGACGGACCAGACCTTGTCGATCCGCACGGTCGGGTTGAAGTCCACGAGTTCGGCGGGCGGCGCGACGTCCTTGTCCTTGTCGCACCCGGCGGCGAGGAGCGCCAGCGCCGCGAGTGCCAATAATCGCCGGGTTGCCATGACTACTCCGCGGGGCCGGCCGCGACCAGTTCGTCGATCTTGAGCGCGAGAAGTTCCGTGTCGACCTCCCCGGCGACCGAGGGGTCGGCTTTCACGGCTTCCTGGGCGCGACGCCAGGCCTCGAGGGCGGCCGCCTTCTCACCCTGCGCGTACTTCACGTCGCCCTGCAGCTCGAGCACGCGGGGCTCGACGGCAGGCGTCCTGACGGCCTCGAGGGTTGCGAGCGCCTCGTCGTAGCGTCCCTCCGCGAGCTGCACGCGCGCGAGCCGGAGGCGCGCGACCACCCTGAGGTCCGGGTCCTTCGATTTCTCGGCGACGGCCGCGAGGCGACGCCCGGCCGCCGCCAGGTCGCCGTTGTCCACGTCGAGCCGCGCGAGCACGAGCAGCGCCTGGTCTGCGTACGGCGTCCCCGCGTATTCGCCGGTGACCGCGTCCGCGAGCTTCAGGCCCTCCTCCTTCTTGCCCGCCGCAATGGCGTCGAGCATGGCGGCGAATCGCTCGCCGGCCTCGAGGGACCGCGTCGCAACGCGGCCCTCCCACCAGCGGTAGCCGTAGTAGCCGCCGAGCGTCAGCGCGACGCCCGCAACCAGCCAGATCCAGTTCTCGCGCAGCCACAGCCGGAGCTGCTCGGCCTGCTCGCGTTCGGAAAGGAATTCGTCAACCATCATTGCGTCCTGTCGTGACTTCACGCCCGAGCGCCGCGGCGAGTCGCCGCGGCAGCTCGTCCCAGGGCCATTCCTGCTGCGGCGCCTCGGTCCGCAGCCATTTCACCGCCGCGGTCCCCCGCGCGGCCTCGTCATCGCCCAGGATGACCGCGAGCTCGGCGCCGCTCCTGTCCGCGCGCTTGAGCTGCGCCTTGAAGCTGCCGCCGTCCATGTTCGCGACGACGCCGGCCCCCGGCAGCGCGTCCCGCAGGCGCTCAGCGAGCGCAAGGCCCGCGCGCTCCGCGCGCTCGCCCGACAGGACCACGTAGATGGCCGGGGCTGTCGGCGGACCGACCGTGCCGGCCGCCTGCAGCAGGCCCACGATGCGCTCGATGCCGAGCGCCCAGCCGATCGCCGGGGTGGGCTCGCCGCCCAGCTGTTCGACGAGTCCATCATAGCGGCCGCCGGAGCAGACGGCATCCTGCGAGCCGAGGGCCGAAGTGCGCCACTCGAACACCGTCCGCGTGTAGTAGTCGAGGCCCCGCACGAGCCGCGGGTCCACTTCGGCCTCGATGCCGCTGGCCGCGAGCAGGTCGAGGAAACGGTCGAAGTGCGCCCGCGATTCCCCGTCGAGGTGATCGAGAAGGCGCGGCGCCTCCTCGATCAGCGCGCGCATCGCCGGATTCTTGGAGTCGAGGATGCGCAGGGGATTCGTGCCGAGCCGGCGGCGGCTGTCGGCGTCGAGGTCCCCTTCCCGGCCGCTGAACCAGGCGACGAGCCGCGCACGGTAGACGCGGCGCGACTCGGGCGTGCCGAGCGAGTTGACCGAGAGGCGCACGTCCCGGATCCCGAGCTTGCGCCAGAGGCGCGCCGAGACCTGGATCACCTCGGCGTCGATGTCGGGCCCCGCGTACCCGAAGGCCTCGCAGTCGATCTGGTGGAACTGGCGGTAGCGCCCCTGCTGGGGACGCTCGTGCCGGAACATCGCCCCGGATGTCCACAGCCGCTGCTTCTGGTTGTGGAGCAGCCCGTGCTCGATGGCCGCGCGCACGAGACCCGCCGTCGCCTCCGGGCGCAGGCTCAACCGCTCGCCGCCGCGGTCGTCGAAGGTGTACATCTCCTTCTCGACGATGTCGGTGTGCTCGCCGATCGAGCGCTGGAACAGCTCCGCCTGCTCGACCAGCGGCACGCGCATCTCGCGGTAACCGTAGTCCGCGAACAGCTCGCGGGCCGCGGCCTCGACGCGCTGCCAGGCCGGCAGCTCGTCGGCCAGCAGGTCCTTCATCCCGCGGATGGCCTGGAACTTCGGGCTCATGGCTCAGCGTCGCGTGGACCACCAGGCCGCGGCGGCGGCCGCGGCCAGCGCGGCGGCGCCCGCGAGCCAGGGCCAGCGCGCACGTGGCGCGGGCGGGACCGGATTTCCGGCGGGCAGCAGCGAGGGTTCCGGCATTTCGCCGACGTCGAAGGCCGCCATGACCTCGCCCTCGGCGGCGCCCACGAGCGCGGCGTAGTTCTTCAGGTGTCCGCGGGCGAACACGGGCGCGCCGAGCAGCCCGAATCGATCCTCTTCCATGGCGAGCACGAGCGCCTCGTTGAGGCGCAGGCGGTCGGCGACCTCCTCGATGGAAAGGCCCCGTGCCTCG
>DASSUY010000309.1:0-5707 GCA_035706525.1 Steroidobacteraceae bacterium | reverse complement strand
AGGGCGATCCGTTCGATGATGGCCTGACGGGCCGCGGGAATCTTGCCTAGCAAGCGGGAATCAGCGTCGCCTCCGGGGCGTGGCGGCGCGGATTATACACGCGGCGGCGCCCCGGACCGTGACGCAGGGCCGCTCCGGGCGCAGGCCCCGGAAGCATGGACTATCATTGCATTCCCGACTCCGCGGGAGCAGGCGATGCCCGATCGCTTCGACAACCCGATGGGAACCGACGGCTTCGAGTTCGTCGAGTACACGGCGCCGGACCCGGAGCAGCTCAGGGCGCTGTTCACGCGCATGGGCTTCCCCGTCACGGCGCGCCACCGCAGCAAGAACGTCACCCTGCACCGGCAGGGAGACATCAATTTCGTGATCAACGCCGAGCCCGCCGGCTTCGGCCAGCAGTTCGCGCGCCTGCACGGGCCGTCGGCCTGCGCGATGGCCTTCCGCGTGAAGGACGCCGCCTACGCCTACCGCCGCGCGCTGTCGCTGGGCGCGAAGCCGGTCGAGACGTCGGTCGGCCCGATGGAGCTGCGCATCCCCGCGATCGAGGGCATCGGCGGCAGCCTCGTCTACCTCGTCGACCGTTACGGCGACCGGACGATCTACGACGTCGACTTCCTGCCGGTGACCGATCCCCGGCCGGTGCCGGGCGCGGGGCTCGAAGTCATCGACCACCTGACGCACAACGTGGCGCGCGGCCACATGGACACCTGGGCCGGGTTCTACGAGCGCCTGTTCAACTTCCGCGAGATCCGCTACTTCGACATCGAGGGAAAGAAGACCGGCCTCTTCAGCCGCGCCATGACGAGCCCCTGCGGCAAGATCCGCATCCCGATCAACGAGAGCCAGGACGACAAGAGCCAGATCGAGGAGTACATCCGCGAGTACCACGGCGAGGGCATCCAGCACATCGCGCTCGCGACGGCGGACATCTACTCGACCGTCGACCGCCTGCGCGCGGCGGGCGTCGAGTTCCAGGACACGCCCGACACCTACTACGAGGGCGTCGACGCGCGCGTGAGCGGGCACGGCGAGTCGCTCGCGCGCATGAAGGAACGGCGCATCCTGATCGACGGCAGCGCGGCCGACGGGGTCCTGCTCCAGATCTTCACCAGGAACGTCATCGGCCCGATCTTCTTCGAGATCATCCAGCGCAAGGGCAACGAGGGCTTCGGCGAGGGCAATTTCCGCGCCCTGTTCGAGTCCATCGAGCTCGACCAGGAGCGGCGCGGCGTCATCTGAGGCCCGGCGCCGGCCCCGGCGCCGGGTCCTACAAGCACTGACGACCGGTTCACGGCCCCGGGGGCCCCGGTTGGACGCGCGTCACAGGTTTCGAAACCGGGCGGTGCGGCGGGTCCGCCGCTTAAGTGAAACTCCGTTTTACAGATGACGGCAGGCCGAGGCATGAACGCCGGTACCGCGACGACCCTGTTCGGCGGAACCACGCGCATCGCGCGCGTCGGGTTCGCGGACGGCTGGACGGGCGGCGTCGCCATCGGCGTCATCCTCTACGTCGCGGCGGCCATCTTCGTCACGCTGGCGGACCACCCGTCCTCGCCGGCGTTCCAGACGTACCTGCTCGTGTCGGACCAGCCCGCGGCGCTCGCCGCGGCGCTGCTGTCGATCATCGCCGCCCGCAGGACGGCGCTGCCGGCGGCCCGGCGCACCTGGCAATTTTTCGCGGTCGCGATCGTCAGCTACAACCTCGGCAACATGCTCGACGCGGGCCTCCGGATCGCCGGCCTGACGCCGTTTCCCTCGATCGCCGACGTGTTCTACGTCGCGTTCTTCCCGATCCTGTTCGCCGGGTTCATGGTGGCGCTGCGCGCGAGCTCGCTGCGCGTGTCCTGGGGGCGGCTGCTGCTGGACGCCTCGATCCTCGTGCTCGGCTTCGGCACGTTCTTCTGGTTCTTCGTGATCTCGCCCGCGGCGGCGGCCAGCGAGGAGGAAGCGGCGCGCTTCGTCCTGACGCAGGTCTACATCGGCCTCGACTGCCTGATGCTGATGGCGATCGGCGTGCTGCTCATGAACGCGACGAGCTGCCCGCTGCGCAAGACGACGCTCGCGCTCCTGACCGGCGGCTTCGGCCTCATGTTCCTCGCCGACATCGTCTGGGCGACCTCCGTCGTCGCCGACACCTACCTGTCCGGCAACAACATTTCCGACATTCCCTACCTCGCCTGCCACGCCTGCCTCGCCGGCGCGGCGCAGGTGCAGATCCGGGACAAGTCGAAGCCCGAGCGCCAGCGCTCCGGCGGGGCGGGCGCGCTGACCCAGGCGATCGCCTACGCGGGGCTCGGCCTCTCGTTCTTCGTCCTCGTGTATTTCGCGGCCGACGACGCGAGCAGCCCCGTCACGGTCATGACGGTCTCGATCTTCGTGCTCGCGATACTCGTGATGGCGCGCCAGGGCGTGATCATCAAGGACGACGCCAAGCTCCGGCAGCGGCAGGCGGTCAACCTCGTCGAGGCGCGTTTCGCCTCGCTGATCCGAAACGCCTCCGACGTGATCCTGATCGTGGACGCGGACGGGCGCATCGAGTACGTCTCGCCGGCCGTGCAGAGGACCTTCGGGCTCTGGCACGACGACCTGGTCGGCCGCCGGCTGACGGAGATCTGGCGCGAGGCCGACCGCGACCGCATCGCGGCCTTCCTGGCCGAGGTGACGGCGACCCAGGGCGTGTCGATCGGCCCGGTCGAGCTTTCGGTCGGCACGTCCTCTCGCCGCTTCATCCTCGAGTGCGTCGGGAGCAACCTGCTCGACGACCCGGCCGTCAGGGGACTCGCGCTGAACCTGCGCGACGTCACCGAGCGAAAGGCGCTCGAGGACCAGCTCCGGCAGCTCGCGTTCCACGACCCGCTGACGCTGCTCGCGAACCGGAGCCTCTTCCGCAACCGCGTCGAGCACGCCCTCGCACTGTCGCGCCGCACGCGCGACCGGCTCGCGGTGCTGATGATCGACCTCGACAACTTCAAGAACGTCAACGACTCGCTCGGCCACGACGTCGGCGACAAGCTGCTGCAGACGGCCGCGCAGCGGCTGGTGAAGTGCACGCGCGCCGCGGACACGGTCGCGCGCCTCGGCGGCGACGAGTTCGCCGTGCTGCTCGAGGGCGTGTCCACGCCGGAGCAGGCGGAGCACATCGCCGCCGGCGTGACCGAGGCCTTCCGCGAGCCGCTCACGATCGACGACAACGAGCTGCTGGTGACGGCGAGCATCGGCGTCGCGCTCTCCGAGCCCGGCAACGACACCGAGCAGGTGCTGCGCAACGCCGACATCGCAATGTACAGCGCGAAGACCGCGGGCAAGGGCCGGCACGTCGTGTTCCACGCAGAGATGCAGGAGCAGCTGCGCGAGCGGCTGCGTCTCGAGGACGACCTGACCCAGGCGCTGGTGCGCAACGAGTTCTTCCTCGAGTTCCAGCCGATCATCGACCTGAAGACGACGGAGCTGCTCGGCGTCGAGGCGCTCGTGCGCTGGCAGCACCCCGAGAAGGGGAGGCTGCTCCCGGGCCAGTTCATCCCGATGGCCGAGGAGACCGGCCAGATCATCGCCCTCGGGCGCTGGGTGCTGGAGGATGCCTGCTGCCGCGTCCAGGAGTGGCGCAAGTCGATCGCCGCGGGCTCGGGCCTGCGCGTCGCCGTCAACATCTCGGGCCGCCACCTGCAGCAGGGCGACCTCGTGGCGGACGTCAGGAACGCGCTGGAGAGGTCGGGGCTCGAGCCGGAGAGCCTGCTCATCGAGCTCACCGAGAGCACCATGATGCACAACTCCGAGAACAACCTGCTGCGGCTCCGCGAGCTGAAGGCGCTCGGCGTCCGGCTCGCGATCGACGACTTCGGAACCGGCTACTCGTCGCTCTCGTACCTGCACCGCTTCCCGATCGACATCCTGAAGATCGACCGCTCCTTCGTCAGCCGGCTGACGGAGTCCGCGGAAGGGCCGAAGCTCGCGCGGGCGGTCGTGATGCTCGGGGAGACGCTCGGGCTCGAGACCGTGGCCGAGGGCGTCGAGGTCGACGATCAGGTGAGCCAGCTCCTGCAACTCGGCTGCGTGGCCGCGCAGGGATTCCTGTTCTCGCAGGCCACCTCGCTCGACGCCGTGGCAGCCTCGACATACGCCGCGAAGCGCGAGCAGCTCCGCAATGCCCACGAGGGCTACGACCGCCTGACGGCGACCGGGCGCTACCGCATCGCCGACATCGTGCGCCAGCGCAAGTCGGGGACCTGAGCCCTCAGGCGGCCGCGGTCCGCCGCATCCACCTGCCGATCAGGGTGACGGCGACTGCGCCGCCGACGGCCGCCACGTGCCAGTGCCGGAGCCACTCGGCGTGCGAGCCGATCCAGCCGGCGATCGCCGGGTCCGTCACGATGATGTCGCCGGCGATCCACCCGAGCAGCGCGGCGCCCAGCCCGATCACGACAGGGAAGCGCGACATGATGCCGAGCATCATGACGCTGCCGAAGACGACGATCGGGATGCTGATGCCGAGCCCGAGCACGAGCAGCGTGTACTTCATCGCGGCGAGGTCGGGCGTGGGGGCGGCGGCGTTCGCGGCCGCCGCCACCGCGATCACGTTGTCGATGCTCATGACGAGGTCCGCGAGGAGGATTGTCCGGACCGCGTGCGCGAGGCGCGTGCTGGCGGAGACCTCGCCCTCTTCGCCGCCCGGCGCCAGCAGCCGGATCCCGATCCAGAGCAGCAGCACGCCGCCCACGACCTTGAGCCAGGGAAGCTCGAGCAGCTTCACCGCGAACGCCGTCAGGACGAGGCGCAGCGCGATCGCGGCCGCGCTGCCCCAGAACACGGCGAGGCGCTGCTGCCGCGGCGGGAGCGAGCGCGCGGCGAGCGCGATCATCACCGCGTTGTCGCCGGAGACCAGCAGGTTGATCCAGACGATCGCGCCGAGCTCGACCCAGAAAATCGGCTGGTGAAGCATTTCCATCGGCGGATTGTAGCGAAAAGGCGGCCGTCGCCTTCCGCGGCTTCAGGAGCGGTGCGGCTTCGCGAGGTAGGCGCGGCTTCGCATCTCGTGCAGGCGGCTCGCCGTGCGGCGGAACTCGAACGCGAGGCGCTCGCCGCGGTAGAGGCGCTCCGGCGCGTCGGAATCGGCCGACACGACGAGCTTCACGCCGCGGTCGTACAGCTCGTCGACGAGCGTCACGAGGCGTCGCGCGGCGTCGTCCTGCGCCGGCCCGAGGACGGGCACGCCTGAAAGGAACACCGTGCCGTAGCAGCGCGCGATCTCGATGTAGTCCGCCGCCGAGCGCGGCCCCTCGCACAGCTCGCGAAAGCCGAACCACACGACGTCCTCGGCCTCGCGCTTCGCCCGGATCGCCCTTCCCTCGACCTGCACGCGCGCGTCCCGCGCGCCGGGCCCGTCCGCGAGGCGCTCGAACTCCGCCGACATGAGGGCCTCCGCGTCGCCCGCGGACGGCCCGAACCAGAGCGTCGCGGCCTCGAGCTGGCGCAGCCGGTAGTCGATGCCGCCGTCGACTTCCACGACCCGGCAATGCCGCTCGAGCAGCGCGATCGCCGGCAGGAAGCGCTCGCGCTGCAGGCCTCCTTCGTAAAGCCTCGACGGCGGCAGGTTCGAGGTCGCGAGCAGCGTCACGCCCCGGCGGAACAGCGCCTCGAGCAGCGTGCCGAGGATCATCGCGTCGGCGACGTCCCCGACCACGAACTCGTCGACGACCAGCACGCGCGC
>DASSUY010000308.1:0-5014 GCA_035706525.1 Steroidobacteraceae bacterium | reverse complement strand
CGCAGGCGAGTGGGAGGCGGAGGTCACCCAGCCGTCGCTGCCCGCCGTCGTCCCCGGAAGGCGCAGGTGCGCGCCCGCGACCAGCGCGTCGCCGTTCGCATCGGTGAGGCCGACCAGCTGCAGCCGGTCCTCGCGGCGGTTGTCGGGGCGCGCGAGCGAGCGCCTGCCGATGAAGTCGCCCTTGCGCTTCGCCGCGACCTCGCCCCAGCCCACGTCGTCGGGCGTCGTCGTGCCGTCCGTGTCGGCGCCGACGTGCAGGTAGCCTTTCTCGAGGCGGAGCAGCAGCACGGTCTCGATGCCGTACGGCGTCACGCCGAAGTCCACGCCGGCCTTCATCAGCTCGGCCCACAGCGCCGCCCCGTAGCGCGCGGGCACGTTGATCTCGTAGCCGAGCTCGCCCGAGAAGCTCACGCGGTAGAGCCGCGCCGGCACGCCCGCGAAGCGCCCTTCGCGCAGGCTCATGTGGGGCAGCGCGCGCCAGTCGTAGGCGATGTCCGTGCGGAAGCGCGCGAGGAGCTGCCTCGCGCGCGGGCCCGCGATCGCGAACGTCGCCCAATGCGTCGTGACGGGCGTGACGAAGACCTCGAGACCCGGCCATTCGCACTGCCGCCACTCCTCGAGCCAGGCGGCCACGCGCGAGGCGCCGCCGCTCGTCGTCGTCACGACGAAGCGCTCGCGCCCGAGGCGCGCGACCGTGCCGTCGTCGATGATCACGCCGTTCTCGTTCAGCATGAGCCCGTAGCGGACGCGCCCGTCCTCGAGCCTGGCGACGGAATTGACATAGAAATGGTCCAGGAACTTCGCCGCGTCGGGCCCCGTAACCTCGATCTTGCCGAGCGGCGAGGCGTCGAAGAGGCCGACGCCGGCGCGCACGGACGAGGCCTCGCGGAGCACGGCCTGCCGGGGCGACTCGCCCTTCTTCGGGTAGCAGGCGGGGCGCAGCCAGCCGCCGGCCTCCATCCAGTGCGCGCCCAGCGACTCGTGCTCCGCGTGCGCGGGCAGGCGGCGCGTCGGCGCGTAGCGCGGGCCGATCTGCCGGCCCGCGATCGCGCCCAGCGTCACGGGCGTGTAGGGCGGGCGGAACGTCGTCGTGCCGACCGCGGCGGGGCTCTTCGACGTCTGGCTCGCGAGCCAGTGCAGCGCGTTGAGATGGCTGGTCTTGCCCTGGTCGGGCGCCATGCCGATCGTCGTGTAGCGCTTCAGGTGCTCGACGTGCGCGTAGCCTTCGGCGAGCGCGATCTCCGCGTCCGCGACGGTGACGTCGTGCAGGAGGTCGATCCACTGGCGCCCGGCCTTGCCGTTTTCGGCGCCGGGCGGCACGCCGACGCCGCCCGACAGCGGCGCCTCCTGCACGCCGGGCACCGCGAGCGGCAACTCCATCGAGCGGCCGGCCGCGGCGAGCGCGAGGCGCACCGCCTCCAGCGCGTCGCCGAAGCTCTCCTGCAGCGAGATGCGGCCGTTCAGGGCGCCGGCGGCCTGCAGCGGCGGGCGCGAGTCGCGCGGCGAGAAGCAGCGGCGGCCCTCGTCGTAGGCGAGGGGCCCGCGCGCCTGCGACCAGAGGTGCACGGCGGGCATCCAGCCGCCGGAAACGCCGAGCGCATCGCAGGCGACTTCCTCGCCGCCGGCGAGCACTACCCGCTCGAGGCGCTTGCTCCCGATCGCGCGCGCGACGGCGGCGCCCGCGCGCACCTCGACGCCCTGCGCGCGCAGCCACTTCGCGAGGTCGGCCGGGGACTCGCTCCGGCTGTCGAGGACGAGCGAGACGGGCGCGCCCGCGGCGACGAGGTCGAGCGCGGCGAGGTAGGCGGAGTCGTTGTTCGTCGCGAGCACGATCCGCCGCCCGGCGGCGACGCCGTAGCGGTTCGCGTACTGGCGCACGGCGCCCGCGAGCAGGATGCCTGGCAGGTCGTTCTGCTCGAACACCAGCGGCTGCTCGATCGCGCCGGTCGCGAGCAGCACCTGCTTCGCGTGCACGCGCCAGTAGCGCTGCCGGTAGGGGCTCGGCCGGTTACCGGCGTCGAGGCGTTCCAGGAGCCCGGCCGTCCCGTGGTCGTAGAGGCCGAAGCAGGTCGTCGAGGTCAGCAGCGTGACCTCGCGCGAGGCGGCGAGCTCGCCGAGTACGCTCGCGAACCAGACGGTCACGGGCGCGTCGTTGATCAGCGTGTTGGTCGCGAGCAGCCGGCCGCCGCATTCGAAGTCCTGCTCGGCGACGATGACGCGAAGCCCCGCGCGCGAAGCGGCCTGCGCGGCGAGGAGCCCCGTCGGCCCGCCGCCGACGACGAGCAGGTCGCAGTGCTCGTTGACGGCTTCGTAGCGCGCAGGGTCGCCCGCGCGCGGCGCCTTCGCGAGCCCCGCGGCGCGGCGGATCCAGCGCTCCCAGAAATCCCAGGACGGGCGCGTGAACGCCTTGTTGTAGAAGCCCGCGTGCCAGAGGCCGGCGGTGCGGTCGAAGGCGCGCCCGAGGTCGAAGCGGACGCCCGGCCAGGCGTTCTGCGCGCGCACCTCGAGGCCTTCGCGCACCGGCGTCAGGGTCGCGCGCGCGGAAGGCTCGAGCTCGGCGCCGCGGCCGAGCGTCACGAGCGCATTCGGCTCCTCGGGCCCGATCGAGAACACGCCGCGCGGGCGGTGCAGCTTCGGGCTGCGCGCGACGACGTCGATGCCGTTCGCGAGAAGGGCGGAGGCGACGGTGTCGCCCGCGAACGCGGGGAGCCTGCGCCCGTTCCAGCGGAAGGCGAGCGGCTGCGTGCGGTCGACGTGGCCGCCCTTGTCGAGCCGGTAGCCCATCAGTGCGCGACGCCGGAGGCGGCGCCCTCGTCGACGAGCGCGCCGGCCGCGAAGCGGTCGAGGCCGAAGCCGCGGATCAGCTCGTGCGGCTGCCCGTTCGCGATCGTCCAGGCCATCGTCTCGCCGCCCGCCGGGATCGCCTTGAAGCCGCCGGTGCCCCAGCCGCCCGTGATGAAGAGGCCCTCGACCGGCGTCAGGCCCATGACCGGGCTCGTGTCGGGCGTGATGTCGACCGTGCCGGCCCATTGCCGCATGACGCGCAGCCGCGAGAGGCAGGGGAAGAGCTCGACCGCGGCCTGCGCGTTCGCCTCGAACACCGGGAGCCCGCCGCGCTGCGCGTAGCTGTTGTAGGCGTCGGCGCCGCCGCCGATGACGACTTCGCCGCGCGCGGTCTGGCTGACGTAGGCGTGGATCGCCGGCGACAGCATCACCGTGTTGATCAGGGGCTTCACCGGCTCGGTGACCATCGCCTGCAATGCATAGCTCACGACGGGAAGGCGCAGGCCCGCCTTCGCGGCGAGCACGCTCGAGTGGCCGGCGACCGCGATCAGGACGCGCGGCGCGGCGACCGGGCCCTGCGTCGTCTCGACGCCGCGCACCCGCCCGCCGACGATCGCGAAGCCGGTGACCTCGCAGTCCTGCACGATGTCGACGCCGAGCGCGCCCGCGGCGCGCGCGAAGGCCCAGACGACGGCGTCGTGCCGCGCGATGCCGCCGCGCCACTGCACCGCGGCGCCCTCGACCGGATAGCGCGCGCGGAGGTTCAGCATCGGCTCGAGCTTCGCGAGCTCGCGCGGCGCCAGCAGCTCCGAGTCGACGCCGTTCATGCGGATCGCGTTGACCGTGCGGCGCAGGAGCTCCATCTCGTGCGGGCTGTGCGCGAGCGAGACCTTGCCGCGGCGGCTCAGCATGACGTTGAAGTTGAGCTCGCGCGAGAGCCCCTCGTAGAGCGCGAGCGAGCGGTCGAAGAAGCGCGAGCTCTCGAGGTGGTAGTAGTCGGAGCGCACGACCTGCGTGTTGCGCCCGGAGTTGCCCTGGCCGATCGCGCCGCGCTCGAGCACGGCGACGTTCTTCATGCCGTGCTCCTTCGCGAGGAAGTACGCCGTCGCGAGGCCGTGGCCGCCGCCGCCGACGATGATGGCGTCGTAGGCGGGCTTGAGGGTCGGGCGGTGGAGCGAGCGCGGCCAGGGCTTGCCGTTGACCGCATGGCGGGCGAGGGCGAAGAATGAATAGCGTTCGCTCATGCGGAGCGGGAATCATAGAGCATGCTCAGGATCGAGTGCCCCTGGTGCGGACTGCGCGACGAGCCGGAATTCAGCTTCGGCGGCGAGGCGGACGTCGCGCGGCCGGGCGCGGGGGCGAGCGACGCGGAGTGGGCGGGCTACCTCTTCTTCCGGACCAACCCGAAGGGCGAGCACGCCGAGCGCTGGTGCCACAGCTACGGTTGCGGGCAATGGTTCAACGTGGTGCGGGACACGGTGACGCACGAGATCGTCGCCACCTACGCCATGGGGGATAGGCGTTAAAGGGGGAAAAGGGGACGCTCACCTTTTCCGATGGGGACAGTCACCTTCAGAAAAGGTGAGCGTCCCCTTTTCCCCCTTCTCATGCCCGCCGGCGCTTCTTCTCGTACATCGCCCGGTCGGCCCGGGAGAGCAGGACCTCGAGGGAAACCTCGGTGCTCGGCCCGAGCTCCTCGATCCCGACGCTCATCGACAGCCGCATGGACGGCACGGCCTGGGCGTTGAACTTCTCGATCTCGGCGTGCAGGCGGTTGTTGACCGCGGAAGCGCCGTCGTGCTCGTCCAGCACCGCGAACACGGCGAACTCGTCGCCGCCCACGCGCCCGAGCACGTCGCTCTCGCGGAACACGTTCGAGAGCACGCGCCCGGCGTCCACGATGAGCGCATCGCCCGCCGCGTGGCCGCGGCTGTCGTTCACGCGCTTGAGCCCGTCGAGGTCGACGAAGACGAGCACGGACTTGACCCGCGTGCGGCGGGCCATGCGCAGCGCCTGGTCCGCGAGCAGCAGGAACCCGCGGCGGTTCCGGAGGCCCGTCAGCTCGTCCGAAAGCGCAAGCTGCTCCATCTCGGTGCTGAGGCTGCGCAGCTCCTTTTCCGACTGGCGACGGTTCGCGACCGCGGCGGCGAGCGTCAGCGCCATGACGCCCGTCAGCCCGATGAAGGCCTGCAGCGACAGGAGCGACTCGGCGGTCCGCGGCCCGCCGAAG
>DASSUY010000307.1:0-9046 GCA_035706525.1 Steroidobacteraceae bacterium | reverse complement strand
GCCGCCGTGTCGGCGAGCCACGCGACGTCCCGCGCGCGAAGCTCCGACACGAAGCCCGATGCCATGTCATGGGGGAGCGCACGCCGGACGGCTTCGACGCCCGCCGCCAGCGCCGCCTCCGCGGGCCGGGCCTCCCAGGCGAATCCTTCCTTCGCCGCGACGACGCCGAGCATCTCGACGCCCTCCGGCGTGACGCGGAAGCGCTCGACGGGCAGCGCATCGACGACCTCGTTCGCGACGGCGATGCCCTGCCAGCGTTCGCGCGGCGGCGCGTCAAGCCACTCGAACCGCTCCATGAAGCCCGCCGTCGCGGGATCCCCGGCCAGGCGCCGCCGCTGCCGCGCCGCGAGCGCGGGGCTCCGCTCGACGATCCGGTAGCGCCCGACCGGCGCCCTCCGCGCCAGGAGCGCCCCGAACGCGACCTGCGCGAACCGCCCGTCGCCAGCACCGTACTCGAGCACGTCGCCGCCGCCTGTTTTTTCGAGGAGGTCCGCAAGGCCGTTCGCGACGCAGGCCGCGAAGAGCGGCGACAGGCCGGGCGCAGTGACGTAGTCGCCTTCGCCCCCGAACAGCGGCCGGTCGGTCATGTAGTAGCCGAGCCCCGGCTCGTAGAGCGCCGTCTCCATGAAGGCGGAGAACGGGATCCAGCCGCCCGAGGCCGCGAGCCTTTCGCGGAGGGCGGCGGCGACGCGCGCGGACTGCGCCGCCTCGCCGGCGGACGGCGGCGGGACGCCCGCTGCCGTCAGCACGCGGCGCTCCGTGGCGCGTGATATCGTCCGGCGACCGCCGGTACCCGCAGGCCTGCATGACCGACTTTTCCGCGCTCCCGCTCGCCGGCAAGGCCGTGCTCGTCACGGGCGCCGCGCGCCGCGTCGGCGCCGTCATCGCGGGCGCCTTCCACGCGGCCGGCGCGCGCGTCGCCGTGCACTACCGGAACTCCGCGACCGAGGCCGAAGCGCTCGTCGCGCGGATGAACGCGGCGCGCGCGGACTCGGCACGCGCCTTCCGCGCGGACCTCGCGGACACGGATGCCGCGCCGCCGCTCGTCGCTGCGGTCGTCCGCGCCTTCGGCCGCCTCGACGTGCTGGTCAACAACGCCTCCACCTTCTATCCGACGCCGGTCGGCGCCATCACGCCCGACCAGTTCGACGACCTCGTCGGCTCGAACCTCCGCGCGCCCCTCTTCCTCTCGCAGGCGGCGGCCCCCGAGCTCGCGCGGCGCGAGGGACTCATCCTGAACCTCGCGGACATCCATGGCCTGCGCCCGCTCGGGAAGTACGCGGTCTACTGCGCCGCCAAGGCCGGCCTCGTGATGCTGACGCGCGCGCTCGCGCGCGACCTCGGGCCCGCGATCCGCGTGAACGCGATCGCGCCGGGCCCGGTGCTCTGGCCCGAGACCGGCGTCGACGCCGGGCTCCGCGAGCGCATCGTCTCGCGCACGGCGCTGAAGCGGGCGGGCAGCCCCGAGGACGTCGCGAAGGCCGCGGTCTTCTTCGCGACCGGGGCGCCCTTCGTCACCGGCCAGGTGCTCGCCATCGACGGCGGCCGCCTCGTCGCCGGCGAGGAGCGCTGAGGGAGGCGTCATCGGCCCTCGCCCGGCAGCGCGACGCGCGTCAGCGGGTGCGCGTCGCGGTCGAAGCGCCGCCACAGCGATTCCATCGTCTCGTTCGCGACCGGGTGCAGGAGCGAGGGGGCGAGCCCGGCGAGCGGCCCGAGCACCCAGGCACGCGTCAGCAGGTCCGGATGGGGCAGCGACTTGCCGGCCACGCGCCCGACGCGTTCGCCGTGCAACAGGAGGTCGAGGTCGAGCGTGCGCGGCCCCCACTTCGGTGCGCCGGGCTCGCGGCCGCAGGCGCGCTCCACGCCCTTCAGCGTGTCGAGCAGGGCCTCGGTCGTCCCCGGCGCCGGGAAGGCCACGACGAGGTTGATGAAGTCGTCGCCCTCGAAGCCGACCGCCGGATTCGAGTACGCCGGCGAGGCGCGAAGCCCCGGGAACTCGCGCGCGAGCAGCGCGAGCGCCTTGGAAAGGCTCTCGCGCGGGCGGACGTTGCTGCCCGCCGCGACGTAGGCGTCAGGCACGCGGGCCGTCACGCATCGAAGCCGCGCTCGACGACGACCCCGACGTCGCGCGAATGGCGGATCGCGCCCGGCTTGTGCACGGTGACGCGGACGCGCGCCACCTTGAACTCCTCCTGCACGATGCGCGCGATCTCGCCCGCGAGCGCCTCGACGAGCTGGTAGCGGCTTCCCTCCACGAACGCGAGCACGCGCTTCGCGATCGACTTGTAGTTGAGCGTGTCCTCGATCGCGTCGCTCTTCGCGGCCGCCGACAGGTCGACCCACATCTCCAGGTCGACCTCGAGGCGCTGCTTCACCTCGCGCTCCCAGTCGTAGATGCCGATGATCGCCTCGGCCGTCAGCGCGGTGATGAAGATCTTGTCCATTCAGGCTCCCGGTGCGCGAAGTTCTTCCAGCGGCCAGCGCGCCAGGGCGCGCACGGCGAGTCCCTCGCGCTCGCCCGCGGCCAGGCGGTGGTGGCCGGCGAGCGCGATCATCGCCGCATTGTCGGTGCAGAACTCCGGGCGCGGGAAGACGACCCGCGCCCCCGCCCCCGCGGCCGCCTGCGCAAGCGCCCCGCGCAGGCGCGTGTTCGCGCCGACTCCCCCCGCGACCACGAGGGTCCCGAGTCCCGTCGTGCGCAGGGCCCGCATCGACTTCGCGACGAGCGTGTCCACCATCGCATCCTCGAACCCGCGCGCGACGTCGGCGCGCGCCGCATCGTCGAGCGCAAGGCCGCGGACGGCGACGACGACCGCGGTCTTGAGGCCGCTGAAGCTGAAGTCGAGCCCGGGGCGGTCGAGCATCGGGCGCGGGAACTCGAACACGCCGGGGCGGCCCCGCTCGGCGAGCGCGGCCAGGGCCGGCCCGCCCGGGTAGCCGAGGCCGAGGAGCTTGGCGGTCTTGTCGAAGGCCTCGCCCGCCGCGTCGTCCTGCGTCTCGCCGAGGACCCGGTAGCGGCCGACGCCCGCGACCTCGACGAGCATCGTGTGGCCGCCCGACACCTGGAGGGCGAGAAAGGGGAAGCCGGGCGCATCGGGCTCGAGCGCAGGCGCCAGCAGGTGGCCCTCGAGGTGGTGCACGCCGACGACGGGTACATCCCAGGCGTAGCCGAGCGAGCGCGCGAGGCAGCCGCCGACGAGCAGCGCCCCGACCAGGCCCGGACCTGCCGTATAGGCAATGCCGTCAATGGCTTGCGGGGCGATGCCGGCCTCGGCAAGCGCCGCCTCGACGAGCGGCAGGAGGCGCGCGATGTGCTCCCGCGAGGCCAGCTCCGGGACCACCCCGCCGTGCGCCCGGTGCAGCTCGACCTGGCTGAATACCCGGTTCGCGAGAAGGCCTTGCGCGCCGTCGTAGACGGCGGCGGCGGTCTCGTCGCAGGAGGTTTCGATGCCGAGCACCCTCATTGGGCCAGGTCTTTGATTTTCCGGGGGGAGGTCACTACAATTCCGGCCCTTTCCCCGGGCGTTCCGGGGCTGGTCAGGCGAGCGTCGAGGTCAGAATGCCGAGCGTCCGTATCCGCGAGAACGAGTATTTCGACGCCGCCCTGCGTCGTTTCAAGCGCGCCTGCGAGAAGGCGGGCGTCCTGACCGAGCTTCGCCGCCGCGAATTCTACGAAAAGCCCACCCAGGAGCGGAAACGCAAGAAGGCCGCCGCCATCAAGCGGCACCTGAAGCGCGCCTCGCGCGACGGCGGCCGCAGCGCCGCGCGCTGATCCCGGGATGAGCCTGAAGGCGCGCATCACGGAAGACATGAAAGCGGCGATGCGGGCGGGCGACAAGGATCGCCTCTCCTGCATCCGCATGCTCCAGGCCGGCATCAAGCAGCGCGAAGTCGACGAGCGCATCGAGCTCGACGACGCCCAGGTGCTCGCAGTCATCGACAAGATGATCAAGCAGCGCAAGGAATCCGTCGCCCAGTTCCAGGCCGGCAACCGCGCCGACCTCGTCGCCAAGGAGTCCGCCGAGATCGGCGTGCTCTCCGCCTACCTCCCCGCGCAGCTCGGCGAGGCCGAGCTCGATGCCCTGGTCCGCGAGGCGATCGCGCAGACGGGCGCCGCCTCCATGAAGGACATGGGCAAGGTCATGGGCATCCTGAAGCCGAAGGTCCAGGGCCGAACCGACATGGGCGCGCTGTCGGCGCGCATCAAGTCGGCGCTCGGCGGCTGACCGGATGCCGAGCCGGGTCCCCGAGGGCGGCGCGCGCGGGCACATCGTCCCGATCGGCGGCGCCGAGAACAAGGAAAACGACCCGAAGATCCTCGCGCGATTCGTGAAGGTCTCGGGCGACGACGACGCCGACATCGTCGTGATCCCGACCGCGAGCCGCGTGAACGAGACGGGCAGCCGCTACGAGGCGCTCTTCCGCGAGCTCGGCGCGCGCCGCGTCGACGTGATGGACTTCGACACGCGCCGCGACTGCCAGGAGCCGGGACGCCTCTCGCGCCTGCGCGAGGCGACGGGCGTCTTCTTCACCGGCGGCAACCAGCTCCGGCTGACGACGCTGCTCGGCGGCACGCCCGTCGCGAAGCTGATCCGCGAGCAGAACGCGCGCGGCGTCACGGTCGGCGGCACGAGCGCGGGCGCGTCCATCCTCTCCGAGCACATGATTGCCTACGGCGACGACGGCGCGACGGCGATCTCCGGCAGCGTCCGGCTCGCGCCGGGCTTGGGGCTCACCAACCGCTTCATCATCGACCAGCACTTCCGCGAGCGCGACCGACTCGGCCGGCTGCTCACGGCGCTCGCCTACAACCCGTTCGCGGTCGGGCTCGGGCTCGACGAGGACACGGCGGCGTTCATCGGCCCGGATGAGACGCTGGAAGTCGAGGGCACGGGCGGCGTCACCGTCGTCGACGCCTCGAAAGTCACGTTCTCCTCGGTGGACCGCGTGACTGAAGGCCAGCCGATCTGCATCCTCGGGCTGGTCGTGCACGTGCTGACTGCCGGCGCGACGTTCAACCTGCACACGCGGCAGGCCTCGTCGGCCGCACTGCTCGACCCGCGCGAGTAGCCGCCTCCCCGACCCGAGACTGAAAGGGGACGTTCACCTTCAGGCCGGGGCCCTTCCCCTCCGGGGGCCGGCCGCGACCCAAAGGTGAGCGTCCCCTTTTATCTATGCCATCATGATCGGCCCAACCCCTGCCAGGTGACGGCCGGCCGGCATGCGCATCCTCGACCGCTCCATCTACGTCGGGCCCTCGCATTACGCCCGCTTCCCGGTCATCCGCCTCGAGCTCGACCTCGGCGCGCTCGAGCAGTGGCCGACCGGCAGGCTCGGGCAGGCCTTCGTGGACGGCCTCGTGGCGGCGCTCCCCGGGCTCGCCGAGCACGGCTGCTCCTACCGCGAGCCGGGCGGCTTCATCCGACGTATGAACGAGGGCGAAGGCACCTGGCTCGGCCACGTGCTCGAGCACGTCGCGATCGAGCTGCAGAACGTCGCGGGCGAGGACGTCACCTTCGGCAAGACGCGAAGCCTCGACCGCCCCGGCCAGTACTCGGTCGTCTACGAGTACGCCGAGCGCGAGGAAGGCGTGGCCGCGGGCGAGCTCGCACTCCGGCTCATCGCCTCGCTGCTGCCGGAGAAGATCCGCCCGAAGGACTCCGTCCCCGAGGGCTGGGACTGGCCGGCGGCGCGCGACGCGTACATCAAGTTCGCGCAGCGGCGCGCGCTCGGTCCTTCGACCGCCTCGCTCGTCCAGGCCGCCGAGAAGCGCGGCATCCCGTGGCTTCGGCTCAACGACCAGTCGCTGGTGCAGCTCGGCCACGGCCGGTACCAGCAGCGGATCCAGGCGACGGTCACGGGCCGCACGCCCCACATCTCGGTCGAGCTCGCGAGCGACAAGGAGGAGACGAACCGCATCCTCGCGGCGCTCGGCCTCCCGGTGCCGCGCCAGGAGCTCGTGCAGAACGAGCGCGAGGCCGTGCGCGCCGCGAACCGCCTCGGCTATCCCGTCGTGACGAAGCCCTACAACGGCAACCACGGCCGCGGCATCTCGATCCGGCTGATGTCGGACGAGGAAGTGGTCCGCGGATTCAACGCGGCGCGCGAGCACTCGCGCTCGGTCATCATCGAGACCTACCTCGAGGGCGACGACCACCGGCTGCTGGTCGTGAACGGCGAGCTCGTCGCCGCGACGCGGCGCACGCCCGGCCACGTCGTCGGCGACGGTGTCCACACCGTCGCGCAGCTCGTCGAGATCGTGAACCAGGACCCGCGCCGCGGCGTCGGCCACGAGAAGGTGCTGACGCGGCTCGAGATCGACGCGCAGGCGGGGATGATGCTCCGGCGCCAGGAGCTCGCCGCCGACTCCGTGCCGGAGGCGGGCCGCAAGGTCTACCTGCGCTCGACCGCGAACCTCTCGACCGGCGGCACCGCGACCGACGTCACCGACGTCATCCACCCGGACAACCGCGACATGGCGGTGCGCGCGGTGAAGGCGATCGGACTCGACGTCGGCGGCGTCGACTTCCTCTCGAAGGACATCACGCTCTCGTACAAGGAGATCGGCGGCGGCATCTGCGAGCTGAACGCGGCGCCCGGGTTCCGCATGCACGTCGCGCCCTCGGAGGGCACGCCGCGGGACGTCGCGGGGCCCGTGATCGACATGCTGTTCCCGCCCGGCACGCCCTCGCGCGTGCCGATCGCCGCGATCACGGGCACGAACGGCAAGACGACGACGGCGCGGATGCTCGCGCACGTCCTCAAGATGTCCGGCTACACGCCGGGGCTCACGACGACCGACGGCGTCTACATCGACGGGCAGCGGACCGTGGCCGGCGACATGACGGGGCCGGTTTCCGCGCGCATGGTGCTGGCGGACCCGCACATCGACGCGGCCGTGCTCGAGACCGCGCGCGGCGGGCTCCTGCGCGCCGGCATGGGCGTCTCCGAGGTCGACGTCGGGGCGGTGCTGAACGTGCAGGCCGACCACCTGGGGCTCAAGGGCATCGACACCCTCGAGCAGCTCGCGGAGGTCAAGCGCGTCGTGGTCGAGGTGGCGAAGCAGTGCGCCGTGCTGAACGCCGACGACCCGCTGGTCCTCAAGATGTCCGGGCACACGGACGCCGAGAACATCTGCTACGTGACGATGAACCCGCAGCACGCGCTCGTGCGCGAGCACATCCGCGCCGGCGGCCGCGCCTGCGCGCTCGAGGCCGGCGTCAACGGGCAGATGATCACGCTGTACGACCGCGGCGGCCACATCCCGCTGCTGTGGACGCACCTGATCCCCGCGACGCTCGAGGGCCGCGCGACGCACAACGTGCAGAACGCGATGTTCGCGGCCTCGATCGCGTTCTCGCTCGGGGTCAAGCTGGACGCGATCCGCCAGGGCCTTCGGACCTTCGACACGACCTTCTTCCAGGCGCCGGGCCGCATGAACGTCTTCAACGAGCACCCGTTCAAGGTGCTGTTCGACTATGGCCACAACGCCCACGCCGTCGGCATGCTCGCCGACCTCGCGACGCGGCTGGAGGTCGCGGGGCGGCGCATCGTCGTGCTCGCAGGGCCGGGCGACCGGCGCGACGAGGACCTGCGCGCCATCGCGCAGGCGGTCGCCGGCCGCTTCGACCACTACATCTGCCGCCGCGACGACAACCTGCGCGAGCGGGGACCGGACGAGGTACCGCGGATCATGGCCGCGACGCTCGTCGCCGCGGGCGTGCCGCAGGAGAAGATCTCCATCATCCCGGACGAGCAGGAGGCGATCGACGCGGCGCTGCGGATGGGGCGGCAGGGCGACCTGCTCCTCGTGTTCGCGGACGCGCTCGTGCGCTCCTGGAAGCAGATCATCTATTTCCGGCCGGAAGGCGCGCCCGCGCCCGCGGCCGCGCGTGCCGCGGAGCCGGCTCCCCTCGCCGCTCCCGCCCTGCCGGTCGAGCCCGCCCCGCTCTCGCTCGAGGGCCTGATCCGCGACGAGCGCGGAATCCGCTACGCACCCGAGGCTTCCGACTGACTGCGCCGGATCCAGCGCCGTTCGAGGACTCGCGCCGCCTGACCGGCCACAACCGGTTCTTCGACGGCCCCGGCGCCGTGCTCGAGTCGGACGTGCGCGACCCCGCGGTGCTCGAGGACTGGCGCCGGCGCGTCGAGCACGCCCGCGCGGAGTTGCGCTGGCCCGCGGCGCCCGCCTGCGCGATCCCGCACGCGACGGGCGCCTCCTTCGCCCTCGCGGCGCCGGTCGACCAGCTGCTGGCCGCGACCGAGGTCAACGAATGGGCGCTCGCGGCCTCGATTGCCGAGCGCGAGCCCGAAAAAGCTCCGGCGCTGATCGCCGCGCTCGCCGCCGAGCAGCCGGAGGAGGCGGAGCCGCCGGTGCTCGAGCCGAAGGGCGCGCTGCTGCGCCTGCGCCGCCGCGCGGCGCGGGAGGCGAATCCCAGGCTGCGCGCGCTGGTCGCCGCGGCCGCGGCGCGGGACCTGCCATCGCTCCTCGACGACGACGCGCTCACGCTGGGCGCGGGCGCCGGGGGGCACAGCTGGCCGCTCGCGGAGCTGCCGGACCCGGCCGCGATCGACTGGCCTGCGCTGCATGCGATCCCGACCGCCCTCGTGACCGGCACGAACGGCAAGACGACGGTCGTGCGCCTCATCGCGGCCTGCACGAAGGCCGCGGGCCTCGAGACCGGCTACTGCTGCACCGACGGCGTCTTCGTCGGCGGCCGCACGCTCGGCACCGGCGACTACTCGGGTCCCGCCGGAGCGCGGCGCGTGCTGCGCGATCCGGCCGTCGAGGCCGCGGTCCTCGAGACGGCGCGCGGCGGGATCCTGCGCCGGGGCCTCGCGGTCACGCGCGCGGACGTCGCGGTCGTCACCAGCGTCGCGGCCGACCACTTCGGCGAATACGGCGTGCACGACCTCGAAGCGCTCGCAGACGTGAAGCTCGCGCTCGCGCGGTCGCTGCACCCCGAGGGGCTCCTGGTCGCCAACGGCGACGACGCGCTGCTCGCCGGGCGCGCGGCCGCGGCGGGCAAGGCCGTCGGGTGGTTCG
>DASSUY010000306.1:0-5394 GCA_035706525.1 Steroidobacteraceae bacterium | reverse complement strand
GGAACGAGCCCTTCAGCATCCCGAGGAGCGCGAAGGAGTCGGGCCGCTTGTTCGTCACGATGTCCCGGTCGGGGAAGGTGCGGGCCAGGTGGTCGAGGTAGCCCCGCGCGACGGGCGGCCAGTCGGCCGGCTCGAAGGAGAACGGCGCCCGCATGAAATATTCGATCTCGCCCCCGGCGGTCACGCGCGGGTGCGCCGCGAGCACCTGCTCGAACATCGTCGACCCCGAGCGGTACAGGCCGGTCACGAACACGAGCGGGGCGTCCGACACGGGCGTCGCGCGGCCGATCAGCGCCGGCGTGAACTCCGCGGCCACGCGGTCGACCGAGGCCTCGACCGCCGCGCGGTCATAGGGCGAAAGGCGCGGCCGGCTCGCCGCGTTGCCCTGCGCGTAGGCCTCGAACGCCTCCTCGTAGCGCCCGCAGTCGTCGAGCGCCTTGCCGAGCGCGAACCAGAGGCTCTCGCGCGTCAGCGGCTCGAGATTCGAGCGGCGCAGCGCCCGCCGCAGCCGCTTCACGACCTCGCCGTCCGGATCGCGCACGGTTTCCGCGTGGACGATCCGGACGAGGGCGTCGTACCAGTGCGGGTCGATGTCGAGGATCGACCGGAAGAGCCGGAGTGCGCCCGTGCGGTTGCCGAGCTCCTCGTACTGCAGCGCGAGGTTGTACAGCGCCGGGATGTAGGTCGGGTTGGTCGAGATCGCGCGCTCGAACAGGAGCGTCGCGGCCGCGTCGCGCCTGAGCTCCCCCTGGATGACCGCCATGTTCGAGAGCACTTCCTCCGGCCGCACGATGCCGAGGTCGAGCGCGGCCTGGTGCTCCTCGAGCGCCTCCTCGAGCCGGCCGCGCCGGCGCAGGAAGCAGGCGAAGTTGAAGCGCGCGTCGGCGTTGTGCGGCGCCTCGCCGATGATTCGCCGGTAGGCCTCCTCGGCCTCGGCGAAGCGTCCCGCCTGCTCGAGGCCCGCGGCCTGCGCGAAGCCCGCCTCGACGCTCACGGGCGGCCTCCGGCGACGGCCGCCGCGATGCCGGCGTCCGCGGCCGCCAGGCGATCGAGCCAGGCGAGGCCCTTCGCGATCTCGGCGGCGTGCCCGCGGCGCGATTCCGCCAGCTGCCGGTCCCGCTCCGTCCGCGAGAACGACCGCTCCGGCGCCTTGGAATAACGTCCGAGCGCGGCGCTCCCGGCGAGGCGTGCCGGCGCGGCGCCGTCCTGCAATCCGAAGTGCCCGAGCACGCGGCTGAGCTGGCCGGGCAGGTCCGCGAGCAAGTCGTCGAAATCCAGCGCCAGCACGCGCGCGCCGGCGGCCGCGACGGCGGCACGCTGCGAAAGAGTCTCCGTGAGCCAGCCGAGGGCCGCGAGCTCCCCGAGGGAGAGCGCGTGCAGCGGGGCCACCGGCAGTTCGCGCCCGTCGAGCAGGCGCCGCATCCGGCCCGGCCCGTGGCCCCTGAGGTCCGCTGCGGAGTTCGCGCCGGCGAGGAGCGCCGCGAGGTAGGGCTCCGCCCGCAGGTTGAGGTACACGGCGCGGGACGACGGAGCGCGGGCGAGCAAGGCCGGCGCGAGCCTGCCCGCGCTGCTCGTCGCCTTCACGATTACGGCGCGCGTGGTTCCGTAACCCCGGCTCCAGAGACGGAGGCACAGCTCGAGCAGCTCCTCGAACTGCGCGGCCGCGAGGAGCGATTCCGGGCGGCCCAGGACGTCCTGCGCTTCCGCGAGCGTCCGCAGCGGCAGGGGCTCGCGGAGGCCGAGCACCGTGCCCGCCTCGTCGAGGAGCCGCGACAGCAGCGTCGAGCCCACGTGGCCCGTGTGGAAGATGAAATGGAGCGGTCGCGGGCCCGCGATCGCGCCTGCCGCCCGGGCGGCGGATGCGAGCGTGAACCAGGCGCCCTCGGTCCCCGGACCGAGGATGCGGTCGTCCAGGAAGCTGGCCGCGCCGTAGGCGCGCTCGCTCATGCGGACCACGAGCACGAGGCCGCGCGCGACGTCCAGCGCCTGCGGATAGGCGTCGGGCGAGGCCGGCAGCAGCGACCCGAGGTCCGGGCGGGTCGACCCCGCAGGGGCGGCATTCATGGGCGGCTATGGTACGCAAAAAAAAGCGGCGGTCCCGAAGGACCGCCGCCGAGTCGTCGAATCGACCCTTTCGGGGCGAGTTTTCTTAGAAGTCCACCGTCGCCCGCAGGAAGACGTAACGACCGAGGGCGTCGTAGGTCTGCGGGTAGGTGTTGCCGTTGCCCGTCGTGCCAACAGCGCCGCTGATCGACGGGTTGTCGTCCAGCACGTTGTTGACGCCGAGCGTGACGTTGGCCTTCTCCGTGATCGCCCAGTTCGCCGCGAGGTCGAAGTAGTCTTCGGCCGGCAGCGTGTGGTCGAGCTGGCCTTCCGCCATCGCCAGGTTCGGCGCGTCCAGGCCCGTGACCGCACCGTAGTGGCGCCACGTGAAGGACAGGTCGAGATCCCACGGCGTCTGCCAGCTCGTGCGGAACCGGTGACGCCACTGGGGCGTCGGGATGCCGCACTCGCTCGAGTAGAAGCCCACGCAGTCGTACCAGTCGCGCACCTTGGCGTGCGGGTCAATATCGAGCCCCGGCGCAGGCTGCGTGATCAGGTTGATCACGTAGGTGCCGGTCAGGTTGAAGGCCAGGCTGCCGAAGCGGCCCATCTCCAGACCCGTGTACCCGATGTTGACGTCGTAGCCCGTCGTCGAAAGCGAACCGATGTTGATGTTCGTGTTTTCGACGTGGCCATTGCCGAGCCACAGCGCACCGGTGGACGGATCGCGGTTGATGCGATCGCAGGCCGCCAGGTCGTTGCCGGCATAGCACGCGGTCAGGGTGTTGTTCGGACCGAACGTCGAGATGGTGTCCTCGATGTTGATGTCGAAGTAGTCCACCGTGATCGCGAGGCCGGGCACCCAGCGGGGCTGCAGCACGATGCCGTAGGAGTACGTGTCCGACTCCTCAGGCGTCAGTGCCGGGTTGCCGCCCTGCAGGAAGCTGTACTGGCCAGCCGGGCTGTCGAGCAGCGGGTCACCGACCAGGTTCGCCGGCACGCCGGTCGCGATGCAGTCCGCATCGCTCGCGGTGGGATCACGCGCCTGCGCGCCGCACGGGTCGCCCGGTGCGTCGAACAGGTTGAAGCCCTGGGCCGTGAACAGCTCGACGATGTTGGCCGCACGGACCGCACGCTGGTAGCTCGCGCGCAGGCGGACGTCGGAGACCGGCGCCCACTCCATGCCGAACTTGTACGTGTCGGTCTGGATGCTGTTGCCGTAGTCCGAGTACCGGTACGCGGTGTCGAGCGAGAGGCTCTCTGCGAAGGCCTGGTCCTGCGCGAGCGGGACGCGGGCTTCCATGAAGAGCTCGTTCACCTTGGTGGCACCGTCGATGCCGATCGTCGGGCCGCCCGAGCCGGTCAGCTGGAAGGCCTCCTGCAGCGCGTCGACCGTGTTGGTCAGGCTGTCGCGGCGGTATTCCGTACCGAACACGAGCTGGATGCCGTCCGCGGCGAGCGGCGACTTGACGCCGTACACGCCGAGGTCGCCCGTGATCACGCCGTTGTAGATCTCCTGCGTGATGCGGCCGACCTGGACGCCCGTCACCTGGAGGTAGGCGAGCTGTTCAGGAGTGATGCCGCCGAGCACGAACGGGTTGTAGGGCACGCAGTTCGGGTCGGAGCCGTCGATCACGGACATGCAGGTAGGCACGCCGTCAACGTCCAGGACGTGCAGCGCCTTCGCCACGCGGTCCTTCTGGAAGTTGTTCAGCGTCGACTGCGTGCCGGTGCCCTGCGAGTACTGGGCCGAGGCGTCGTAGCCCCAGGCCTCGTTGATGGCACCACGGACGCCCGCCACGATGCGGAACGACGAGTTGTCGAACGACTGCTGGCGGCCGCCGCCTTCGATATTGCGGCGCAGGATCAGCAGCGCGGTGTCGTCCTCCGGGTCCGCGCCCACGCAGCCGAGGGGCTGGACGAGGCTGGCCGGGATGAGCGGGTTGCCGCAGTTGATCGTCGACGTCTCGCCGAACGAGCCGCCCGGCGCGATCTGCGCGATCGACTCGTACTGGTTGAACATCAGCTGCGTGTAGACGTCGGCGTGCTCGTTGAACTCGTAGTGGCCGAGGGCGCCGATGTTGTAGCGGCGCTCCGGACGCTGGTAGTGGTTCAGCGGGCCGAAGTTGTACAGGTCGTTGGTGAAGTCGAACGGACGCATCTGCTCCGGGTCGTCGGTCGCCGCCCAGTTCTCAGCCCCGTTTCCGAAGGTGATGAACCGGCCCGGGGCCGAGGTCGAGGAGCCGCCGCAGGAGAACGAGCCGCCGACCGGGGCGGGGTTCAGCGAGCAGGCGGAGTAGTCGCGGTCGCGCTGGAGGACCTGGTCGCTGTCGAACACGGTGGCGTACGCGGTGATGTTGCCGCGGCCGTCGCCCGAGTTGACGCCGACGAGCAGCGAAAGCTCCTTGCCCTCGCCGTCGGTCACGGAGTCATCCGGCAGCGCGAACTGGCTCGGGTTGCCTTCGGCGCGCTGCGCGATCACGTCGCGGAGCTTCACTTCGCCGGGGCCCTTGAAGTCGTTCTCGTGCCAGTAGAAGTTGTACTGCGAGGTGACCTGGACGCCCTCGAAGTCCTTCTTCATGATGAAGTTGACGACGCCGGCGACCGCGTCCGAGCCGTAGACCGCCGAGGCGCCGCCCGTCAGGACGTCGACCCGCTCGATCATCTGGGTCGGGATCTGGTTGATGTCCGCAGCCGAGTTCGTCACGCCGCCGTACGGCATGCGACGGCCGTCGACGAGCACGAGGGTGCGCGGCGAGCCGAGGCCACGGAGGTTCAGGGTTGCCGTGCCGGTCGCGCCGTTGGCGACAGTCACGTTCTGCGCAGCGAAGGCCTGCGGCAGCTGGTTCACGAGGTCCTCGATGCGGGTGACGCCTTGCGTCACGACATCCGCAGCGGTGACCTGCGTGACGGGCGTCGTCGACTCGAGGTTCGCGCTGCGAATGCGCGAGCCCGTGACGACGATTTCACCCAGGTTTTCCTGCGCGAGCGCAGGCGTCACGCCAGCGGCCGTCAGTGCACCCATGACGAGTGCGCGACGTACGGCCGACGCGACCTGGTTCTTTCGTTCCATTGCTTACGTCCTCCCGCGAACGGCGGAGCCGTTCTTTGGTTTGTTGAGTTGACCGGTCAACAAAATCATCGAAACACCGTCGTGGCGAAATAGATACGGTCTACCGGCCACGCTGGATGCCGGGACTATAGCAACAATGAATCACTCCGCAACAAATGTGGCAAACAAGCAACAGGACTGAGCGAAATCCCGGGGAAACCGCTCGCCGGGGTCGTCGGGTGGACCCCACCGATGAGAAGCCCTTAGAAGGCGGAATCAGGGCGGGCTGTGATGCCGCG
>DASSUY010000305.1:0-4541 GCA_035706525.1 Steroidobacteraceae bacterium | reverse complement strand
AAGGACGCGAAGAAGGGCGACGCCAAGAAGTAAGGCGTGCCCGGCCTTCCGCTGCAACTGGTCGTCGGACTCGGCAACCCGGGCGACGAACACGAGGACACGCGCCACAACGCGGGCTTCTGGTTCGTCGACGAGCTGGCGCGCCGCCACGACTGCCGCCTGAAGCCGGAGCGCCGCTACAACGGGCAGGCGGGGAAGCCCTCGATCGCGGGCGTGCCGCTGTGGCTCCTGAAGCCGATGGGCTACATGAACCGCAGCGGCCAGTCCGTGCGCGCCTTCTGCGAGTACCTGCAGGTCCCCTCGGAGCAGGTGCTGGTCGTCCACGACGAGCTCGACCTGCCGGTCGGCACCGTGCGGCTGAAGCGCGCGGGCGGCGCCGGCGGGCACAACGGGCTCAAGGACGTCATCGCGCACCTCGGCGAGGACTTCTGGCGCATCCGCCTCGGCATCGGCCATCCCGGCCATCGCGACGAGGTGATCGGCTACGTGCTGGAGCGCCCGAGCCCGGTGGACGAGCGGCTGATGCGCGAGGCGATCGAGCTCGCGGTCGCGGAGTTCCCGCGCCTGCTCACGGAAGGCGCGGAGAAGATGATGAACCGGCTGCACACCGCGCCCCCGGCGGCGCAGCAGTAGTGGGCATCCGCTGCGGCATCGTCGGGCTGCCGAACGTCGGCAAGTCGACGCTCTTCAACGCGCTGACGCGCGCCGGCATCGCGGCCGAGAACTACCCGTTCTGCACGATCGACCCGAACGTCGGGATCGTGCCCGTCCCCGACCCGCGCCTCGCGGCGCTCGCCGCCATCGCGAAGCCCGAGAAGGTCGTGCCGACGACCGTCGAGTTCGTGGACATCGCGGGGCTCGTCGCCGGCGCCTCGCAGGGCGAGGGGCTCGGCAACAAGTTCCTCGCGCACATCCGCGAGGTGGACGCGATCGCGCACGTCGTGCGCTGCTTCGAGGACCCGGACGTCGTGCACGTGTCGGGGCGCGTCGACCCCGCCTCCGACGTCGCGACCATCAACACCGAGCTCGCGCTCGCCGACCTCGACACCGTCGAGCGCGCCGCCCAGCGCGCCGACAAGGCCGCGAAGGCGATGGACAAGGAGGCGATCCGCTGGCGCGACTCGCTCAAGCGGATCCGGGCCTGGCTCGACGAGGGCAGGCCCGTCCGCGCGATGGCGCTCGACGAGTTCGAGCGCGAGAGGCTCAGGGAGCTGTCGCTCCTGACCGCGAAGCCCGTCATGTACGTCGCGAACGTGGATGAGGGCGGCTTCACGGACAACCCCCGGCTCGCCGCGCTCGAGGCGCTCGCCGCCGGCGAGGGCGCGGCGGTCGTCGCGGTCTGCGCCGCGATCGAGTCGGAGATCGCGCAGCTCGAGGAGTCCGACCGCGCCGCCTTCCTCGCCGACCTCGGCCTCGCCGAGGCAGGGCTCGACCGCATCATCCGCGCGGGCTACCGGCTGCTCGGCCTGCTGACCTTCTTCACCGCCGGGCCCAAGGAAGTGCGCGCCTGGACGGTGCGGGCGGGCGCGACCGCGCCGCAGGCCGCGGGCGTCATCCACACGGACTTCGAGCGCGGCTTCATCCGCGCCGAGACGATCGCCTTCGACGACTACGTCGCCTGCAAGGGCGAGGCCGGCGCCCGCGAGGCGGGAAAGCTCCGGCTCGAAGGCAAGGACTACGTCGTCCGCGAGGGCGACGTCTTCCACTTCCGCTTCAACGTCTAGCCTCAGGGAAGCTCGCGCAGCGCGGCGCGCAGCCCCGGCAGCAGCACCTCGAAGCCCGGCTGCCCGCCTTCCTGCACGTTCACGTACGCCGCATACAGGAAGGCGGCGAGGTTGTGCCGGCGGATGAGGATCTCGCGCCGCGAATAGGTTTCGCTCCAGGGCAGTCCCGGCGGCGCCTCCATCAGGCGCGCGAGCCAGGCCTGCCAGTCGTCTGCACTGTGCAGGCCGCGTTGCGCGGCGTACAGCAGCGCGCGGGCGAGGCGCTCCGGCTCGCCCTCGACATAGGCGTGCTCGCCCGGCGGGATCACCTGCGAGGCGACCGCCGCCATCAGCCGGTCGACCTCCGCGCGGCCGAGCGCCGGGTTCAGCACGAGCTGGGTGACCAGGTCCGCGCCGTGCGCGACGCCGTGCCGCCAGCCCTCGCGCCCGTCGAAGCCGCGATAGTCGCGCAGCGTCGTCAGGAACCCGACCGCGCGCTCGAGCACGGCCCCGCGCGAGGCATCGTCCATCCAGGGATGCAGCCGGTCGGTGCGGGCGACCTCCGACAGCACGAGGATGGCGAAGGGCCGGTGCACGCCGCTCGCGTCCGGGGCCGCCGGATCCGAGGCGGCGAGCAGCCGCGGCAGCATCGCCTGCCGCGTATCGAGCGCGACCGCGTCCGCGCGCAGCCAGCGCTGCAGGGCCTCGAAGGCGATGCCGTCGCGGATCGCCGGGTCGGGGTCGCCGAGGCAGTCCACGAGGCCGAGCGCGAGCGCCTGGCGGCGGACATCGTCGGTGAGCTCGAAACCGCCCGCGCGCAGTGCCTCGAGCTCGGCGCGGCCCGCTCCCGCCGGGGCGCAGTCCAGGGCCCGGGCGGGCGCCGCGATGAGCAGCAGCGACGCGACCGCGGCTTGCAGGCGGTTCATCGGCGGGCTCCTTGGCGGGCCAATGTCGTCATCGAGGCAGTGTAGTTCCGCGGCGCCGCCCGCTGCCACGCCGCGTGGGGACGCCGGGCCCTGCGGTAAGCTAGCGGCCCATGCGGCCCGATCCCCTGCCGGCCACGTTCCCGGCGCAGCCGACGCCGGCGCCCGCTGCGGCAGCGGCCGTCGGCCGGCTCCCGACCTTCCACATCGTCGGCTTCTCCGGACACCGGCGGCTGACGGATGCGGCGGGCGCCGGCGTCGCGATACGCGGGGCGCTCGAGGCGCTGCAGCGCCAGATTCCCGGCGAATGGATCGCGCTCTCGTCGATCGCGACGGGGGGCGACCGCGTCTTCGTGCAGCAGGCGCGCGCGATGGGGCTCTCCTGGCACGCGATCCTGCCGCTGCCGCGCGCGGAGTTCGAGAAGGATTTCACGCCGACGGAGTGGCGGGAAGTCGAGGCGACGCTCGAGCAGGCCGACCACCTCCGGATCATCGGCGAGTCCGGCGACCGGGAGGAGGCCTACCTCGACTGCGGCATCGAGACGGTCAACGAGGCCGACATCCTGCTGGCCGTCTGGGATGGCGATCCGGCGCGCGGCAAGGGCGGCACGGCGGACATCGTGCAGTACGCGCGCTCGATCCATCGCCCGCTCGTGATCGTCGATGCGCAGACGCACGAGGTGCGGCGCGAGAACTGGGAGCGGCTCGACCCGCGCGACCCGGTGCTCGAGGAGCTGAACCGCCTGCCGGACGCGCACAGCGCCGGGGCCGAGAACCCGTTCAAGGCGCCGGATGCCGTGTACGCCTTCCAGCAGAAGTGCGACCACTACGCGAGCCGCAGCGCCCCGCAGTACCAGCGGCTGCTCGTCTCGATGGTCGGGCTGCACCTCGTCGCCGCGATGATCGGCGCGGCCGTCGTGGGCTTCGACCTGCACCTGGTCGCGCTGCCCTGGATGGAGCTCGCCTGCGTGAGCTTCGCGCTGGCGGCGGCCCTCGTCCTGCGGCACCACCTGCACTCGCACCACAGCTGGGTGCAGTGCCGCCTCGCCGCGGAGTTCTGCCGCTCGGCGCTCGCGACCTGGGGCCTGCCGCGCGCGGCGCCGCTGCTCGGCGACCTCGAGCTCGCGGGCACGCGCGGCCTCGCGCGCGCGCTGCAGGTGCTGCACACGCGCTCCTCGGCGAAGCGCCCGGTGCCGATCGAGGACTTCAAGCGGATCTACCTCGAGAAGCGGATCGAGGACCAGATCGCGTACTACGGCCGCCAGGTGGACCGCGCGCTGCCGCTGTTCCGCCGGCTCACGACCGGCTTCTGGATCGCGACGCTCCTCGCCATCGCCTCGGGCGCGTTCTACGCGGTCACGCGCACGCTGCACTCGGACCTCCCCGCGTGGCTGCAGGGCCTCACCTACGTGTTCCTGCCGATCGCGCTGCCGGCGCTCGCGGCCGCCTGCATCTCGGTGATCTCGATCAACGACCTGCAGCGCCGCGTCGCGCGCTACCGCGAGATGCGCAACCTCCTCGAGACGAGCCGCGCGCAGGTCGCCTCCTGCCGGACCTGGACCAGCCTCGAGCACGTGGTCCTGCGCACCGAGCGCGGGCTGCTGCGCGAGGTGATCGAATGGCACTCCACGCGGAGCTTCGGGCAGTCGCACTGACGCGGAACCGGTGAGCAAGCCGCACAAGTACCGCGCGTTCATCAGCTACAGCCACGGCGACGAGGCCTGGGCCGGGTGGCTGCATCGCAGCCTCGAGACCTACCGCCTGCCGAAGGGCGTCGTCGGCCGCGACACCGCCTTCGGCCCCGTTCCGGCGCGCTTCACGCCCGTCTTCCGCGACCGCGAGGAGCTCGCGACCGCGACCAGCCTCGGCGCGACGCTCCTCGCCGCGCTCGAGCAGTCCGCCTGCCTGATCGTCG
>DASSUY010000304.1:0-12350 GCA_035706525.1 Steroidobacteraceae bacterium | reverse complement strand
GACGGGAGCATGTAGGGCGCGAGCTGTTCCTTGAGTCGGCCGAGCACGTCGTTTCGGTCGACCGCGGGTGCGTAGAACGCGACGAGCGCCGGGCTTTCCGTCGCCGGGCCGTCCAGCATGACCGCCGCCTGCGCGACACGCGGATGTTGCAGCAGCGCGCGCTCCACTTCGCCCAGGTCGACGCGGAATCCGCGCACCTTGACCGTGTGGTCGACGCGCCCGACATACTCGATCGCGCCGTCCGGCGCCAGGCGGACCTGGTCCTGCGTATTGAAGTGGCGCTCGCCGCTCGCCGCCTTCGCGAAGGCCGCTGCGGTCAGCTCGGGATTGCGGAAATACCCCTCGAAGAGCGCGGGTCCCGACATGTAGAGCAACCCGCTTTCGCCGGGCGCGACGGGCCTCAAGTCCGGGCCCAGCACCTGGGGCCGCACCTCGGGGGCGATCGGCCGGCCGAGCGGCAGATCACGATCCTCGCGCCACGACGCGCGGACATCGCAGACGAGTGTGGAGCTCGCTTCCGTGCTGCCGTAAATCGAGAAGATCGCCGTCGTCGCCGGGAATGCCGCAAGCGCGCGGCCCGCGAGCCGGGGCTGCAGGTATTCCCCCATCAGCACGACCTGCCGCAGCGGAGGCGGGACGAAGCTGGGCAGGTCGAGGGACACCTGCAGCATCGAGGGCACGATCAGGAGCCGCGTGACGCCCCTGGCGCGCAGGAAGTCCCAGAATTTCTGGAGGTCGCGGACGTCCTCGTCGGGCACGATGTGCACACTGACGCCCTGCAGCAACGGCTCGAACAGCTCGTAGATCGCGTGCGTCGTCGTCATGTGCGACTTCTGCACGCAGGCTTCGCCCTCCACGTACGGCCATTCGCTCCAGGTCCATTCCAGGCGATGGAAGAAGGACCGATGGCTGCGGGCGATCATCTTCGGGCGGCCGGTGGAGCCGGAGGAGCAGAGCACGAACGCGACGCGCGTGGAATCGTCCGTAGTTGGCGGCACGCCGGCATGCGGGCCAAGCGATCGCAGTTCGTCCAGCGCCAGGACGGGCGTTTCCGGGCCGTGTGGAAGGCCTCCCGTCCCGTCGATCAACGCGTCGAGGCGGGCGAATGCAAGGATCTCCTGGAGCCTGGCGTGCGGGTATGAGGGCGGCAGCGGCACGACCGCCGCCTGTGCCTTGAGAATGCCGAGCATCGCGGCGACGTAGCCGACCGAACGATCCAGGTGGAGCCCCACGGCGGCGCCCGGGCCGATGCCGCGAGTGCGGAGCGCAGCGGCGAACCGGTCCGACTCGGCGGACAGTTCGCCGTAGGTTGCGGACGCGCCCGGCGAACGGACCGCGACGCGATCCGGCGTGCGTGCCGCCTGCTCCTCGAACAGCAGGTGCAGCAGGCGCCGTTGCGGCGCCGGAGTGCCGTGGCTCGAGTCGGTCATCCGGCGCGCGCGCCTGCGGCGACGCCGCCGAAGTTCGCCCAGGGCAAAGGCCTGCCGAGCAGCGCCTCGAGGCGACGCACGTCGTCGCGGTAGTACTCGACCAGGAACTGCCGGGTTTCGGAATCCATCTCGGGCTTCGGCACGGACTTCACGAGCAACGCGTTGCGCACGAACTTGCGCACGCGGTAGGGAACGAGCGCCTCGGCGGTGCGCGAGATGACGCGATTTCCGAAGAGGTAGCGGACGAACGCGCCGCGCACCTCCGAGTGGCCGCGCTGGGGCGGCTCGGCGAAACCTTCGATCTCGTGGTCGATGCCGAGGAAAGCGAGCAGGTCACGCATCGTCCCCTCGACGTCTTTCATCCATTCCTCGAACACCAGCGGCTTGAATCGCGGGCCGAAGACCGCGCGGTAGCGCTCGAGCTGCGCGGCGTAGAGACCCGTCGTCGCGTCGGGCACCGGCTGGTTGCGCTTGTCCTCGATCACGAGGCCGCGCCTCACTTCCTCGGCGAACGTGCCCATGACGCAATTGTTGCGCAGCATCAGGTAGTGGGAGAAGAGCCGCTCGACCGGATCGCGCAGGCTCACGATCACCCGGGCGCCCGGCGAGCTGCGCTCGATCATCGTCGGGGCCTCGGGGTCCTCGAGGTAGTTCGGGCTCGCCTCGCCGCGATACCGGGCATCGCCGGCGCCCGCGAACAGGGCGAGGTAGGCGGCCTCGTCGCGAATCGGGCGGACGAGCGGATGGTCCTCGCCGATTACGACCCGCGAGTAGAAGTTCGGCTCCTTGATGCGGGACATGAAGACGCCCGGGATCACCGACAGCCAGGCGTGCAGCGACGTCGTCCCGCAACGCGGCGCTCCGGCGATGAACAGGTTCGGCCAGGCCGTCATCGATGGTCCCTTCACCCTGACGGAATGATAGTAAGGCCCGGCCCGCGCGCTGTGTGTGGCGCGTCATATTCCAAGGCCGCGGTTCCTGCGCAGGCCGGCGTGCTCGGCTATCATCCCGGCACGCCATGCCCCCCGCGAAACGGCTCCAAACCCCAGGATCGACGGTCGTGCCGACGTTGGTGCTGGGAGGCACGGTCACGGGCCTGGGCGCCGTCCGGAGCCTGGGGTCCGCCGGTATCCCGGCCTACGTGTGCTGTGCTCCCGACGACGTCGCAGCAAAATCGCGCTGGTCGCGCCATCTCGGGGAAACGCTGCCGGAATTCACGACGCCGGAGCGGCTCGCCGCATTCCTGGCGCCGCTGCCGTTCGAGCGGCTGGTGCTCCTGCCCTGCTCAGACCATTGGGCCGAGGCCGTCGCGGCGCTGCCCGAGCAGTTCCGGAGCCGGTTTCCTTCCTTCGTGTCGCCGCTTTCCGTGCTGCGGCAGCTCAACGACAAGGAAGCCTTTGCCGGCCTCGTGCGCGCGCTCGACGTGCCGCATCCCCAGACCCACTTCGTCCACTCGATCGCAGACCTCGACGGCGTCGACCTCGCAGCCGGCACCCAATACTTCCTGAAGGCGCGCAGCTCCCAGAAGTTCATCGCGAAAACCGGCGTGAAGGCCTACATGGTGTCCTCTCCCGGGGAAATCCGCTCGCGAGTCACGGAGCTCGCGGAGGCCGGCCTCGGTGTCGTGCTGCAGGAGTATGTTCCCGGTCCCGCGACCAACCACTTCTTCGTCGACGGGTTCGCGGACGGCAGGGGCGCGATCCTCGCGCGCTTCGCGCGCCAGCGCCAGCGCATGCACCCGCCGCACTTCGGCAACAGCACGTTCCTCCGCAGCGTCGCCCTCGAGTCGGTTCCCGACATCGTCGCAACGGTCGATCGCCTGATCACGGGCTGCGGCCTCCGGGGCATCTTCAGCGTCGAGCTCAAGCGGGACGAGCGAACGGGCATCGCGCGCGTCATCGAGGTCAACGCGCGCGCCTGGTGGTACGTCGGGTACGCGACCGCCTGTGGCGTGAACGTCGTCGAGATGACCTGGCGCGCGGCCCTCGGCCTGCCTGTCGCGCCCGCGGACGGCCGTTACCGCGTCGGCCGCACCTGCGTCTATGTGCGGCCGGATTTCCGCGCCTGCCGGGCGCTGCGGCAGGAAGGCAAGCTCTCGCTGGCCACTTGCCTGCCGCAATGGCTGGGCGGCGAGCACATGATCTTCTCCGCCCGCGACCCGATGCCCCTCCTCAGCCGCGCATGGCGCGAGGCGGGCGCGTGGCTGCGAGGGAAGGGACGCTGAGATGGCGCGCACGGCCGCCGACCGGCTCTGGAGCGCGCTGCGCGAGCAAGGCGCCGAGTTCGCATTCGGGTTGCCGGGCTCCCAGACGATCGAGGCCTTCCAGACGCTGAAGCACAGTGGCCTTCGGACCGTGGTGCCGACGCACGAGATGGCCGCGGCCTTCATGGCGAACGGCTACGCCCGCGTCGCGCGCAAGCCCGGGATCCTCACGACGATACCGGGGCCGGGATTCACGTACGCGCTCACCGGCCTCGCCGAAGCCTGGCTCGATTCGGTGCCCCTGGTCCACGTCGTGCCGTCGGCACGCGAGATTCCGGGGCGCGAGTTCGCCCTGCAGGCCATCGACCAGCCCGCCATGGCGGGACCGATCGTCAAGCGCATTTTCAGGGCGAAGTCGGCGGCGGAAGTCGCGGGCCTCGCCGTCGAGGCGTACCGCCTCGCGACCGACAGCGAGCCGGGACCGGTGATGCTGGAGGTCGCCGAGGGCGACTTCGCAATCGAGGCGCCAGCGGAAGCCTCGAAGGCCGCGCCGCAGCAACGGCCGGTCGATGCCAGCCTCGTCGACGTCCTCGCCGCACTCGTCGATGCCTCGCCGCGCATCGTGCTCTATCTCGGTGCGGGTGCGGTCGGCGCGTCGTCCGCCGTGCGCCGGCTGCTGGATTTGACTCATGCCGCCGTCGTGACGACCACGAGCGGACGCGGCATCGTGAGCGAGGACGACCCGCGCGTCGTCGTGCGGGATCCCGGCATGCAGGAAATCTCCTCGCTCGCCGCTCTCCTGTCCGCTGCGGATCTCGTGCTGGCGATCGGTTGCAAGTTCTCCCACAACGGCGCGGCCGGTTTCCGCCTGCAATTGCCGCTCGAGAAGCTCGTCACGATCAATCCGGCCGGGCCCTCGAGAAATTACCCCGCACGCTTGCACGCAAGCGAGGATGCAGGGCGCCTGCTGGATGCGCTGCTGCCGAGGCTTTCCCCCCGGGCCGGCGGCGCCTGGGATGCGGCGCAGCTCGCCGCCTGGCAAGCCGCCGCGCTCCGCTTCGAGCAGGACGCGCGCGTCGAGCCCCGCCACGAAGACAGCGGTTCGCCGTCCAGCGCGATCGTCCGCGAGCTGCGCGCGGCGCTATCCGACGAGGCGATCGTCGTCACTGATTCAGGCTTCCACCAGATGAGCGTCCGGCGCCATTTCACCGTGCGCTCGCCGTCCGGGCTCATCGTGCCGACGAACTTCCAGTCGATGGGATTCGCGTTGCCGGCCGCGATCGGGGCCGCACTGGCCGCGCCCGGGCGCGAGGTGGTCGCGGTCGTCGGCGACGGCGGGATGCTGATGTCCGGGCTCGAGCTCATCACGGCCGTGCGCGAGAACGTCCGGCTGACGGCCGTCGTCTTCAACGACGGCGCCTACAGCCTCATCCGCAATCCGCAGATCGCCGCCCACGGCGAAAGCCATGGCACCGACCTCCTCGATCCCGATTTCGAGGCGTTGGCGGCCGCCACGGGCGCCGAGTACCGCCGGGTCGGGCGCGAAGGCATCGCCGCTGCGATCGCCCGCGGAGGTCCGGACGAGGCCCCGGTCAGGCTCGTCGAGGTGCCCTTGACGGAATCCCCGGGCCTCAAGCGCCTGCGACGGCGCGGACGCCTGCGCGCGGCGGCGCGGCGCTGGCTGCCTGCACGGGGCCGCTCGTTCCTCAGCCGCTGGCTGCGAAGTTGATGGACGCGTCGCGGTCCGCGGCCTGCGCGCCGTCGTCGGAACCCGCGAAGTCGCGGAAGTTCGCCCACGGGAGGCGCCGCCCCAGCAGCCATTCGGTGCGCGCCACGTCCTCGCGGTAGTAGTCCACCAGGAACCGGCGCGCGGCCGGGTCCATCTCCGGGCGCGGCACTTTTCGGACCAGCACTGCGTTGCGGACGGCCTTGCGCAGCCCGTACGGCAGCAGGGCCTCGGCGGCGCGAGACAGCTTGCGGTTGCCGAACAGGAAGCGCACGAAGGGTCCGCGCGCCTCGGCGAACCGCCGCTGCGGCGGGCCGGGCACCTCGCCCGAGAAGGGCGCGAGCCCCAGGAACTCGCTGATCTCGCGCAGCGTGCCCGCCGGATCGCGCGACCATTCCTCGAGGATGAGGACGCGGAAGTTGGCCCGACCGAACTCGCGCCGGAAGCGCGCGATCTGCGCGCTGTAGCGCCCCGCCGAGGGGTCGAGGAAGGCGAGGTTGCGCCGGCCGCCGAGCGCGAGCCCGCGCTCGATCTCCTCCATGAAGCTGCCCATGCTCGGCAGGTTGTTCCGCATCATGAGGTAGTGGGAATAGAGGCGCTCCACGGGATCGCGGAGGCTCACCAGGACCCGGGCATCCGGCGACTGCTTCTTGATCCGCGCGGGCGCTTCAGGGTCCTGCAGGTAAAACGGCGTTGCTTCACCGACCGCCTTCGCATCGCCCGCCGCGGTGAACAGCTGCAGGTAGGCGCGCCGGTCGCGGATCGGCTTGACCATGGGATGGCTCTCGCCGATCACGGATCGCGAGAAGTAATTCGGTTCCTTGATGCGGGACATGAAGACGCCCGGAATCGCCGGCAGCCAGGCATGCAGCGTGCTCGTGCCGCAGCGCGGCGCGCCCGCGACGAAGAAGTTCGGCCATTGCGCCATGGGGATCCCTCCCGCCCTCGTGTAACCATCCATCCAGGGACGGTCGTGCGAATCTCAGCATTGAGTGATGGCGCCTTGCAGCCGGTCGAAGTCGCCAAGCGGCGACAGGTGAAGGGCGCCTGCCGGACAACATTCGCCGACGGGGGCGGACGGTTCCTACGCCGGCGCCTCTGTGCAATGAACCTGGATTGGCGTCCCCACGGGGATTCGAACCCCGGTCGCGACCGTGAAAGGGTCGTGTCCTAGGCCTCTAGACGATGGGGACGCGGCGAGAAAGTGGTGGAGCCAGACGGGATCGAACCGTCGACCTCTTGCATGCCATGCAAGCGCTCTCCCAGCTGAGCTATGGCCCCGTTCAGAGGGGGCGAATTCTCCGGAACTGCGCCCGGGGTGTCAACGTTTCGCATGCGCGATCGCCTTTTCGAGCCGCGCGAGCGTCTCCTGGCGGCCCAGGATCGCGAGGGTCTGGTCGATCGGCGGGGACACGCTGCCGCCTGCGACCGCGACGCGGATCGGCTGCGCGACCCTTCCGAGCCCGAAACCGCCTGCCTCCGCCTGGGACCGGATGACGCCGTGGATGGCCGACGCCTCCCAGTCGGGCAAGGCGGCCAGGGCCGATTTCGACTGGTCGAGGAGCGCCGCCGACTCGGCGGTCAGGTGCTTTCGCGCCGCCTTCTCGTCGTAGGCGGCGGGCGCCTCGAAGAAGAAGCGGCTCGCCTCGGCCATCTCCTTCAGCGTCTGCGAGCGCTCGCGCTGGGCGATCACGACGGCTTCGAGCGCGCTATCCGAACCGCCCGTCACGCCGAGTCGCTCGAGCTGCCAGCGCAGCTCCGGCACGATGCGCGCCGGCGGCGTGCGCATCAGGTGCTGCTGGTTGATCCAGGCGAGCTTTTCGGGATTGATGGCGGAGGCGGACTTGTTGACGTCCGCGATGTCAAAGAGCGCCGTCATCTCCTCCAGCGTGAAGATCTCCTGGTCGCCGTGCGACCACCCGAGGCGCGCGAGGTAGTTGAGCAGTGCCTCGGGCAGGTAGCCCTCCTCGCGGTACGCGAGCACCGAGACGGCGCCGTGGCGCTTGGACAGCTTGGTGCCGTCCGGGCCGAGGATCATCGGCAGGTGCGCATAGACGGGCGGCTCGACGCCCATCGCGCGCAGCATGTTCATCTGGCGCGGCGTGTTGTTCAGGTGGTCGTCGCCGCGGATGACGTGGGTCACCTTCATGTCGTAGTCGTCGACGACCACGCAGAAGTTGTAGGTCGGGTTGCCGTCCGAGCGTTCGATGATGAGGTCGTCGAGCTCCGCATTCTGGAACGTCACGTCGCCGTGCACGGCGTCTGCGACGACCACCGCGCCCTCCTGCGGGTTGCGGAAGCGCACGACGGGCGTGACGCCCGGCACGGGGTCGCGGCCCGCGCGGCAGCGGCCGTCGTAGCGGGGCTTCTCCTTGCGGGCCAGCTGGGCGTTCCGCATCGTCTCCAGCTCTTCCTTGCTGCACCAGCAGTGGTACGCCTTGCCTTCGGCCAGCCACTGCCGGATCACCTCGCGGTAGCGGTCGTAGCGCTTCGTCTGGTAGTACGGCCCCTCGTCGGCATGCAGGCCGAGCCAGGCCATGCCGTCCAGGATGACCTGCACGGCCTCGGGGGTCGAACGCTCGCGGTCCGTGTCCTCGACGCGCAGGATGAAGGTTCCGCCGTGGCGGCGCGCGTAGAGCCAGCAGAAGAGCGCGGTGCGGACGCCTCCGATGTGCAGGAGGCCCGTCGGGCTCGGCGCGAAGCGGGTGCGGACGGTCGGCATGGGGCGGCGATTCTAGCGCGTTGACCCCCCCGGACAGCGGCCCGTAGAATCGCGCCCTGCGAAAAGGGGACAGCCACCTTTTCCGCGGCGAAAAGGTGGCTGTCCCCTTTTCGCGGGCGGGCGGTTAGCTCAGCGGTAGAGCACTGCTTTCACACGGCAGGGGTCGCAGGTTCAAGCCCTGCACCGCCCACCATTTCCCCCTTTTTTTGCCATTGCCCTCAATGGGTTACGGGTCCGCAGGACCCCGGCAGCAGCCTTTTCATAATGTGATGCAGGCCCGGCGACCCACCGTCCCGGCGCCCTAGCATTGCCTTTGGGTTCAGGGGAAGGGGGTTTTTGTCCATGCCGCGGGCAGGCTCGCGGATCCTGCTGCTGGGCGGCGACGCCGACTACAACGTCGGCGACCGGGCAATCCTCGAAGCGCTGGTTCGGTGCCTCACGCAGGCGGATCCCTCCGCCGACATCTCCATCGTCGGCCATCCCGATCTCCTCGCCGCGATCCCGGGCGTTGCGCGTGTCATCCCGCGCGGCGCGCGTGGACTCGGCGCGCTGCTGGGCGCCGCCTCGGAGGCGGATCGCGTGGTGATCGCCGGCGGCGGGCTTTTCCAGGACGACGACAGCCGCGCGAAGATGCCTTACTGGGCGGGTCGCATCGCCCTCCTCAAGGCGGCCCGCGGCCGCGTGTCGGCGCTCTCGGTCGGCGCAGGCCCCCTCGCCCACGCGGAAACCCGCGCCGCCGCCGGCCTCGCCTGCCGCATGCTCGACCGGATCTCGGTGCGCGACCGCGTCGCACGGGATGCGCTCTCGGCCTGCACGGACCGCGTCATCCCGATCGTGCCGGACCCGGCCTTCATGCTGGAACCCGCACCGCGCGCAGAGGCAGAAGCGCAACTCCGGCGCATCGGCATCGCCGAGGGCCGGCCCTACATCGCCGCGACGCTCCGGCGCTGGTACCACGCCCGCGGCGGGCTCGTCCCGAACGGCCTGAAGGCGCGCTTCGGATTCGAGCCTCCCCGCGACCATGCCCGTTTCGACGATCTGCTGGGCGTGCTGGCCCGTTCCCTGGACGCGCTCCGCCGGAAGCTCGACGCGGACATCCTGCTCCTGCCCGGCTACAACACGCCGCTCGAAGCCGACGATGCGGCCTGCGAAGCGCTGCGCCTCCGGCTGCCGGGTGCGCCGGTGCACGTGGCGCGCATCGACTCACCGCGCCTGTACAAGGCGCTCCTCGGTCGCGCCTCGCTCCTCGTTTCCGCGCGCATGCACCCCCTGATCCTCGGCGCGGCGATGGGCGTGCCCTTCGTCGGCCTTTCCTACAACGCGAAATTCGACGGCCTCTACGAGCTCCTCGGGCTCCCCGCTCGCGCGCTCGCGCTGGACCTGTGCCCGCATGCCTGGGGCGAAACGACGCTGCTGGCCGCGGCCGAGGCTGCCCTCGAGTCCCGCGTCGACCTCGCGCAACGCGCCTCGGCGCTCGCGGAGACCGCGCGACTTGAAGCGCAGGCCGTGGCCTTCGGGCCCGCGGCACGGGTATTGGAGCCGGTCGATGCCTGAGGCAGACATCGATCCGCGCCTGCGTGAGGCCATGGCCGACGCGGCTCGCCACGTCGCGCTCTATCGCCGCCTTTGGCCGGAAACGGGCGCCGCCGCCGGGCTGCACCAGGCGCGCCTGCTCGACAAGGCGACGCTGCGCGGTACGCGCATCGAGGACCGCATCAGCGCTGCGCGCCGCGCGCGCCGGCTCACGGCCGAACTCTCGAGCGGCTCGAGCGGCGAGCCGGAAACGACCTATTCGGACCGGACCGCCCTGCGGGCGCGGCGCCTCGCCTTCCTGCGCGCGCTGCTTGCCTGCGGCTGGCGCCCCTGGCAAAAGCTCCTGCTGCTGACCAGCCGACGCCGGACGCGCGGAACGCCGTTCGCCCGCTGGCACTACGCCAGCATCGGGGAGGACACGGACCGGCTCGCGCAGGTCGCCGCGACGCTCGCCCCGCAGGTGCTGTACGGCCCGCTCTCGACGCTCGAGCTCCTCGCGGGGCACTTCCGGGCGCAGCGCCGTGCCCTGCCCGGCCTGCGCCTGATCGTTTCGACGGCGGAGCAGTTGACGCCGGAGAGGCGCCGCACGCTGGAGGACGCTTTCGGCGTCCCCGTTGCGGACTTCTACGGCATGACGGAGTTCGGCCTCGTCGCCTACCGCCCGCCCGGCGCGGGCGCGTATACACCCGCGCGCGATTCGCTCCTGCTCGAGTTCCTGCCGCTCGCGCACGACCGCGCGGTCGAGCAGCTCGTGGTCTCGGACCTTGCCGAGCGTACCTGCCCGCTGCTGCGCTACGACACCGGCGACCTCGTGCGCCGGGACCCCGCGCAACCGGGGCGCCCGCTGGTCGAATTCGCGGGCCGCGCCTTCGACTGCATCCTGCTGCCGGACGGCGCGCGCGTCTCGCCGTACCGGATCGACCTCGCGCTCGAGTCCCTGCCGGGATTGGTGGCCTTCGAGGTCGTGCAGCAGCCCGACCTCTCCCTCGACGTGACCATCGAGGCGGCGGACGCCCGGGCGGAGAGCCTTCGCCAGGCCGTCGCGGCGAAGCTCGCCGCGATCTTCGGCAATGCCATGCCCTTCCGGGTCGCGGCCGGCGCCATCCGCCGCGACCCGCGCGGGGCCAAGTTCCGCCCCATCCGTTCGCTCGCAGGAGCCCGCGCGTGAAGATCCTCTCGCTGACCTACGAATACCTGCCGATCGGCGGTGGCGGCAGCCGGGTCGCCGCCGCCATCAACGAGGAGCTCGCCCGGCGCGGCGACGAGGTCACGGTCCTGACGTCCGCCATGAAGGGACTGCCGGACGAGGAGAAGGTGGCGGGCGTCGAGATCCACCGCGCGCCCTGCATCCGCCGGCACCCCCACTACACGACGGCGGCCGAGCTCCTGACCACGCTCTGGCCTGCGTACCGTCGCGGCGCCGAGCTCATCGAGCGCTCGCGGCCCGACGTGATCCACACGCACTTCATCCTGCCCTCGGGGGTCGTGGCCTGGGCGCTGTCGCGCCGGTTCCGGATCCCGTACGTGCTGACGGCCCACGGCTCCGACGTGCCCGGTTACAACCCGGACCGCTTCAAGCTCCTCCACAAGCTGCTGTGGCCGTTCTGGCAGCGCATCCTCCATGACGCGGCCGCCATCACCTCGCCCTCGCGCTTCCTCGCCCGGCTCATGCACCACGACGGCTGCCGCAGGCCGATCACGATCGTGCCGAACGGGCACTGGCCGCTCGAGCGGCTCGGGGAACCGCGCAGGCAGCGCATCCTCGTCGTCGCCCGCATGTTCCCGCGCAAGGGCATCCAGCACTTCATCGACGCCGTGGCCGGCATGGACCACGACTGGGAGATGATCATCGCCGGCGACGGGCCGTACCGGGAAGAGCTCGAGGCGCGCGCGCGCCGGGTCGCTCCGCGCGTCCGCTTCGTCGGGTTCGTCGGGCCCGAGTCGCTGCGCATGCTGTACGAGTCCTCGCGCATCCTCGTGTTTCCGTCGATCCAGGAAAACTTCCCCATGGTGCTCCTCGAGGCCATGGACGCCGGCTGCGCCGTCATTACGGCGAACGCCGAAGGCTGCGCGGAAGTCGTCGGCAATGCGGGACTCGTGGTGCCGAAAGGCAATCCGGCGGGCATCCGCGCCGCGCTCGAGCGGCTGGTCGCGGACCCCGCGCTCTGCGACGAGCTGTCCACACGCGGCGAGCGCCGCGCCGCCACCCTCTCCTGGCAGCGCATCGTGCCGAGCTACCGGGCGGTTTTCTCGGCGGCCGCGGCCGCCGGGACCGCGCTCGACCGTCGCCTCGCGACGCGCTGAGGACGGCTCGCGTGCTCCGCCACCACGTCCAGGCGATCGCGACCCTCGCGGGACCCCTCGCGCTGCCCGTCGTCTGCTACGAGGGTCGCCTGCGCGGCTCGGGAGGCCACGGCTCGATCGTCGCGGCGGGACTCGCGCCGACCACCGATTTCGTGGCCGGGGCACTCCTCGAAGTCGAGCGCCGGGAGCCGCGGCTCACCCTGAATTCGCCGCTGTCGCTCTCCGGCGCGGAATTCCGCCGGGAAACGGCCGGGGCCGACGTCGTCGCTGTGGAGCTGCCCTGGCTCTGGCGCTTCGCTCTGCCGGCCGGGGGCCTGCGCATCCCGTCGTGGATTTCGCAGGAGCTGCGCGCGTCCGGGGGCGGCGTTCTCGCGGTACCGAACGCCGTGCGGAAGGAAGCCCAGCGCCACGCGCGGCGCGAGGCTTACGAGG
>DASSUY010000303.1:0-5910 GCA_035706525.1 Steroidobacteraceae bacterium | reverse complement strand
CCGGCTTCGGCGACTCGTCGATCCCCGGCGCAGCCACCTCGAAGGGCAGCCGCAGCCGGCCGAGGAGCTCCGCCCGGTAACGTGACGTCGAGGCCAGCACGAGCTGGGGGCGCATGTCGCTCCATGCTTAAAAAACAAGGGTTTGCGCCGCGAGTTCTTTGACACCCCGGTGCCCGGTCACTATGATACCGCCCCCATGTCGACGCCCCCGGACCGGCCGATCGACGTGCTCGGCCTCGCGCGGAGCGGCTCAAGCCTCGAGCGGCAGTTCGAGGTCGCGCGTTTCGAGCGGTTGCGGGACCGGCTCGCGGCGCCGGAGGGCCACGTCAACGCGCGCGCCGACTTCGCGACCACGGGTCGCTGGCCGGTCGCGAAACTGGTCGTGAAGGGCGAACTGGTCCTGGGCTGCCAGCGCTGCCTCGGCCCGATGCGCCGCGGCGTGGCGTCGGAGGCGGACCTCGTGTTCGCGGAAGAGGGCGCGAAGGAGCTGCCCGAGGGCTACGAGCCGGTCGAGGGCGACCCGCGGCGCCTCGAGCTCGCGACGCTCGTCGAGGACGAATTGCTGCTGTCGCTGCCGATCATTCCGCAGCACGGCGAAGGAGAGCGCTGCGAGCTGCCGAAGGACGGCGGCGCGGCGCCCGGCGAAGGGGCGGACACCGGCCTGCGCCGGCCCTTCGCGGGGTTGAAGGACTTGCTGGAACACTGACCTGGAGAAGGACACATGCCCGTTCAGAAGAGCCGAAAGACGCCGTCGAAGCGCGGCATGCACCGCTCGCACGACGGCCTCGCGGCCCCGGCGCTCTCGAAGGACCCGACGACGGGCGAGACGCACCTGCGCCACCGCGTGAGCCGCGACGGCTTCTACCGCGGGCGCAAGGTCGTCGAAGTCAAGACCGGGGACTCGGGCGAGGACTGAGCCCCGCCCCTCCGCGCTGGCGGCCACGCCGATGATCCGATACTCGCGCATCGCGGGCACCGGCAGCTACCTGCCGGAACAGGTCGTGACCAACCACGACCTCGAGAAGCGGATGGACACCACGGACGAGTGGATCCGTTCGCGCACCGGCATCGAGCGCCGCCATATCGCAGCGCCGGAGGAATCGAGCTCCTCGCTCGCCGAACACGCCGCGCGGCGCGCGCTGAAGGCCGCGGGCCTGACGCCCGCGGACGTCGACTTCATCGTCGTCGGCACCACGACGCCCGACCTCATCTTCCCGAACACCGGGACGCTGCTGCAGCAGCGGCTCGACATCCACGGCTGCCCGGCGTTCTCGCTCGAGACAGCCTGCAGCGGGTTCATCTACGCGCTGTCGGTCGCGGACAAGTACGTGCGCGTCGGCGAGGCGAAGTGCGCGCTCGTCGTCGGCGTCGAGTGCCTCTCCCGCTTCGTGGACTGGACCGACCGCGCCACGGCCGTGCTGTTCGGAGACGGCGCGGGGGCGGTCGTCCTGACGCCCGCCGACGCCCCCGGCATCATCGGCACGCACCTGCACTCCGACGGCAAGTACCAGGACCTGCTCTACTTCCCGTACGGCGTTTCCAGGGGATTCGAGACGCTGCGAAACAACTCGACCGACGGGCTCAAGATGCAGGGCAACGAGGTCTTCAAGGTTGCCGTGCGGACGCTGTCGAAGCTCGTCGACGAGACCCTCGCGAAGAACGGCGTGGGGCGCGAGCAGATCGACTGGCTGGTCCCGCACCAGGCGAACCTGCGCATCATCCAGGCGGCGGCGGACAAGCTCGGCCTGCCGATGGACAAGGTGGTCGTGACGGTGCAGGACCACGGCAACACCTCGGCCGCGTCGATCCCGCTCGCGCTCGACACCGCGATCCGCGACGGCCGCATCCGCCGTGGGCAGACGCTGCTGCTCGAGACGTTCGGCGGCGGCTTCACCTGGGGCTCCGCGCTGATACGCTATTGATCCGGAAACCCGCGGCGGACAGGGCGGTCCATACCGAAATGCGTCCATTCTCCCTGGCCATCGGCCTCCTGCTAGCGCTGCCCGCGGCGGCGGACGAGTTCCCGCTGCCGCCCGAGGGCAGCGACGCGATCGGCGAGACCATCACGACGCAGACCGAGGCCGAGGACACGCTGCTCGACATCGCGCGCCGGTTCGGACTCGGCTACGAGGAGATCACCAACGCGAATCCCGGCGTCGATCCATGGCTGCCGGGCGCCGGGACGGTCGTGGTAGTGCCGAAGCAGCGGCTCCTGCCGCGGGCGCCTCGCAGCGGCATCGTCATCAACCTGCCCGAGCATCGCCTCTACTGGTATCCGCCCGCGCAGGCCGGCAAGCCGCCGGTCGTGTGGACCTTCCCGGTCAGCATCGGGAAGATGGACTGGAACACGCCGCTCGGCTCCACGAAGATCGTGTCGAAGGCGAAGGACGCGCCGTGGATCCCGCCGAAGTCCGTGCGCGAGGAGCACGCGAAGCGCGGCGAACCGCTTCCGGCGGTCGTCCCCGGCGGCCCCGACAACCCGATGGGCCGCTACAAGATGGGCCTCGGCATTCCCGGCGGCGCCTACCTCATCCACGGCACGAACCGGCCCGCGGGCATCGGCATGCAGGTGACGCACGGCTGCATGCGGCTGTACCCGGAAGACATCGAGACCCTCTACGCGATGGTGCCGATCGGCACGACGGTCACGATCGTGAACCAGCCGTACAAGTGGGGCTGGGTGGCCGGTGAGCTCATGATCGAGGTGCACCCGCCGCTCCAGGAAGACGCGGGCCAGGTGCCGACGCTCACGGACCTCACCCGGCTCATCGTGGAAGCGACGCGCGAGAAGCCGCTCGCGATCGACTGGATCGGGGCCGAGCGCACCTGGCGCGAGGCCCGCGGCATCCCGGCGCCGGTGACGGTCGCGGGATCGCGCACGGCCGCGAACGGCGGCTGAGGAAGCCCCCTAAAGCAAAAGCCCCGCGGCGTTTCCGTCGCGGGGCTCTGCTTTTCGTCGTCTGACGTCGATTACTTCGACATCGACTTTTCGAACATGCGATTCAGCTTCTCGCTGTTCGCATCGCAGCACTGCTGCGCGGCCTGGGCGGCAGAGGCGGCCTGGTTGGCCGAGTTCTGCGCCGAGGTGGCGGCCTGCTGCGCAGCGGCCGCGGCACGGCTCGCGCCGTCCGCCGCGGTCTTCACGCCGTCGAGGTCGCCCGACAGCTTGGAAACCTGCGACTTGAGCGAGTCGACTTCAGCCTGCAAGGGCTTCAGGTCGGTGCAGCCGGCGCCCAGGGCGATGACGGCGGCAGCGACGCCCACCTTCAGGATCTTGGTCATGAGATTTTTCTCCACAAGGTTGCATGGATCGTTACAAGCCGCTTCCGCGGATGCACGGCGCCGGCGGTCCTTCCTCTCCGCGCGGTGGCGATGCGAATCGTAACGTATCAGGCCCTCCTTCGGAAGCCGCGAAATCGCGTGTCGCCGCGCGGCGACATGTTTTGCCCGCATTTGTCCGACATGTGCGGCGCGCGACGCACGCGCTCGTCGTCGCGCAGCGATGCGCGCTCGCGCGCGGTTGCTTGCGGACGAGATGACCGCGACGTGTCGCCGCCGCGGTGGCGGCATGGCGTCCCTGGTGCACCCCCGGCACCGCCGGCGACCACCGGGAGCGAAGGAGGGGGACCCTGTGCTCTGCGGGACTTGCCTGCGGGGCCCGCCTGTATATAATCACAGGCACTGGTCATACATACAGGTGCGCCATGTCGGACGAGCTCACGCCCCGCCAACGCCAGATCCTCGAGTTCATCCAGGATGCCATCGCCGCCAACGGCCTTCCGCCGACGCGCGCGGAGATCGCGGAGGCGCTCGGCTTCCGCTCCGCCAACGCCGCCGAGGAGCACCTGGGGCCCTGCAGCGCAAGGGCGTCCTCACGCTCGTCGCCGGCAGCGCGCGCGGCATCGTGCTGAAGGACGCCCTGCGCGAGCAGTTCGGGCTGCCGCTCATCGGCCGCGTCGCCGCCGGCCGTCCGATCCTCGCCGAGGAACACATCGAGGGGCGCTTCCAGATCGACCCCGCCCTGTTCAGCCCGCGCCCGCACTACCTGCTGCGCGTCAGCGGCATGAGCATGCGCGACGTCGGCATCCTGGACGGCGACCTCGTCGCGGTGCACCGCTCGCCGGACGTCCGCAACCGCCAGATCATCGTCGCGCGGCTCGAGAACGAGGTGACCGTCAAGCGCTACAAGCAGGACGGCTCGGTCGTGTGGCTCATGCCGGAGAATCCCGAGTTCGAGCCGATCCGGGTGGACCTGCGCAAGCAGTCGATGACGATCGAGGGCGTCGTGGTCGGCGTGCTGCGGCGCGGCCGCGCGGACGTCATGCAGTGAGCGACGCGCTCGCGGAGCTGCTGCGCCATCCCGCGCTCTGGCGTGGCGCAGGCGCGGAGGCTTCCGAACCGGCATCGATCCCGACCGGCTTCCGCGCCCTCGACGCCCGCCTGCCCGGCGGCGGCTGGCCGCGGAACACCCTCGTTGAGCTCCTGCTCCCCGACGCCGGCGTGGGCGAAGTGCGCCTGCTCCTGCCCGCGCTTCGCCGCCTGGCGGCTGCGGACACGGAGCCGCGCTGGATCGCCTGGCTCGCGCCACCGCACCTGCCCTATGCACCTGCGCTCGCGGCCGCCGGTCTCGATCCGTCGCGCATGCTCGTGGTCCGCCCGCGCGCGGGATGCGACCGGCTCTGGGCCATGGAACAGGCCCTGCGTTCGGGCGCCTGCGCCGCGGTGCTCGGCTGGACCGACGAGGCGCAGGGCACGGCGCTGCGCCGGCTCAAGCTCGCGGCGGAGGAGGGCGCGACGCCGGCTTTCCTCCTGCGCCCCATCGCGCGCCGCGACGAGCCTTCCCCGGCGGCGCTGCGCATCGCACTCTCCGCGCGGGAAACCGGCCTCGACGTCGAGATCCTGAAGGGCCGTGGCGGACCGGCGCGCATCGAGCGCTTGCCCGTCCACTGACGCCGCCATGCTCGAGTCCCGTCCGGCCCCGCTCGCGCCGGCAACGGACAGCCGTCGGCCGGCACTCGCGCCGGTGCCCGTGCCGGAGGCAGCGCCGGCCGCGCGGCCGCGCGAGCTCTGGCTCGCCGCGCACTTCCCGCGCCTTCCGCTAGACGCCGTGATGGCGGGCTCGCGCGAGGCGCGCGCGGCGGTCGTCACGGCCCTCGAGGATCCGCGGCGGACCGTCGTCGCCTGCAACGCGCGCGCCGCGCGCCAGGGCGTCGCGCCGGGCATGGGCCTCAACGCGGCCCTCGCCCTCGTACCGGGGCTGCGGGTGGAGGAACGCCTTCCTGCCGCCGAAGCCGCGCTGCTCGACCGGCTGGGGCGCTGGGCACTGCAGTTCACGCCGGTCGTCAGCCTCGAGCCGCCGGGCACGGTGCTCGCCGAGGTGCGCGGCAGCCTCGACCTCTTCGGCGGGGTGATGGCGCTGCTGCGGCGTGCGCTCGACGGACTCACGGCGAACGGCCTGTCGGCCTCGCTCGGCGTGGCACCGACGGCCCGGGGGGCGCTGTGGATCGCCCGCGCGGAGCTCGCGATGACGGTGACGCGCGCGGACGCGATGGCGGGCATCGCGGCCCGCCTGCCGCTCGCCTGCCTTCACTGGCCCGCGGAAACGATCGCGACCCTCGCGGGACTCGGCGTCCGGAGCGTCGCGGACCTCGTCCGCCTGCCGCGCGCCGGCTTCGCGGCGCGCTTCGGCTCGCGGCTGCTCGACGAGCTCGACGAGGGGCTCGGCCGCCGTCCCGCGCCGCGCCGGCGCCTCGTCGTGCCGGAGCGGTTCGACGAGCGCATCGACCTGCCGGATGCCGCGGAAGCGGCGGGGCTCGCGGCGCCGCTCGGGCAGCTGCTCGCAGGCTTCGGCGCCTTCCTGCGCGCCCGCGCCTCGGGCGTGCGGGAACTGCGGCTCGACCTCCTGCACCG
>DASSUY010000302.1:0-23980 GCA_035706525.1 Steroidobacteraceae bacterium | reverse complement strand
CGGTCTGTGACTTCGGGTTCGGATTGTTTCGCCTGCGCATGCCGCATTGAAGCCTGTCCGGCCCCGCGGCGCGGACGGATCGCGGCGCTTCCCCGCGTCGGCGGCGTCCTTCATTCGCCCCGCGCGAGGCTCGCCTCGGCGAGGTCGATCTCGCGCTCGAGCCGCGTCAGGATATCGTCGCCGATGGCGTCGCGCTGCCACAGCGCCAGCAGCGCATCGCGCTGGGCAGCGGCGGCGCCGAGCCAGAGCCGCGTCTCGGCGTCCGGCGACAGCGACGCCCGGGCGCGGCTCGAGGCCTGGCTGTTGAAGTAGCGCTTCACGACCGCCGCTTCCGGTTCGGCCACGCCGTGCTCGGCGGCCAGTGCATCCACGGCGCGCATCGCGGCCTTTCGCATCGCCTCGCGCGCGAGCTCGGTCTCGGACTCCGCCGACACGTCGCCCTCGAGGCGGAGCCTGCGCACGAGCAGCGGCAAGGTGAGCCCCTGCCCGACCAGCGTCACGAAGACGACGCCGAAGGCGACGAGGATCACGAGGTGGCGCTCCGGGAAGGGCGATCCGTCCGGCAGCGATGCGGGGATCGCGAGCGCGGCCGCGAGCGTCACGACGCCGCGCATGCCGCACCAGCTGACGAGCGCCGACACCCGTGCCGAGGCCGGGTCCCTCTGCTGCACCGACGGCACGAGCCAGCGAAGGCCATAGGTCGCCGTGAAGATCCACGCGAAGCGCACGACGATCGCGACGAGGCTCACCACGCCGACGAGCGCCGCGACGCGGGCCCAGGAGAGCGGCCCCTGCACCAGCGCCCCGGCGATCTCCGGCAGCTCGACGCCGATCATCACGAAGACGAGGCAGTTGACGATGTAGACGAAGGCGCGCCAGGTGATCCGGATGTTGAGGCGCGCGAGCGCGTTGCTGCCCCGGTGCGACCACCGCGACCGGTAGAGCCCGACCGTCACGACGCCGAGCACGGCCGAGACGCCGAGCAATTCGCAGGCCCAGTAGGTCGCGAACGGCGTCGTGATCGAGAGCGCGAGCTCGAGCATCGGGTCGCGCAGCCGCTCCTGGAGCTTCGTCGTCAGCCAGCCCATCGCGATGCCGATCGCGATGCCCGCCGCGGCGATGACGACGAACTGGCCGGCGAGCGCCCAGCCCGAGAAGGCGCCCGTCAGGACGGCAGCGACGGCGAAGCGGTAGAGCACGAGACCGGTCGCGTCGTTGACGAGGCTTTCGCCCTCGAGCAGCGTCAGGATCCGCCGCGGAAGCTGGAAGCGCCGGAGCACCGCGGTCGCCGCGACCGCGTCCGGCGGCGAGACGATCGCCCCGAGCGCGAAGGCGACGGCCCAGGGCGCTCCCGGCACCATCCACTTGAAGGCGAGGCCGACCGCGAGCGTCGTCGTCGCGACGAGGCCGGTCGCCAGCAGGAAGATCGGGCGGCGCATGGCGAGGAAGTCGCGCCAGGACGTCTCGATGGCCGCCGGATAGAGCACGGCGGGCAGGACGACCGCGAGCACGAGCCCCGGCTCGATGCGCAGCAGCCCCCAGTCGAAGACGAGCCCGATGCCGAGGCCGGCGAGCACGAGGACGACGGGATACGGGACGCGGATGCGGTTCGCGAGCCAGCCGGCCGCGATCGCGCAACCCATCAGGAGGATGAAGTCCGGCATCTCCGCTCGTGCGGAGAATACGTCATTGCCCTGCGGCAGGCCGCAAACCGGCGCGGGAACTAGTTCCTGGGCAGGGCCTCGATGCGGCCCTTGAGTTCGCCGTGGGCGCTCGCGAGCGGGGCGCTCTCCTGCAGCAGCGGGCGATAGCGCTCAAGGAACGCCTTGTCCCGGGGCTCGCCGACGCCGAACACGAGCGCTCGAACCCGGACCGCGGCGGCCTGCGCGTCGATGGTCGTCACCTCGGGCTTCCCGGCGAGCGACTCGTCGAGGTCGGTGATCAGGTGTGACACGGGGCGCAGCCAGGCCCATTCGGGATCGTTGAGCAGGCGATCGAGCAGGGTCAGCGCGGAGCGGCCGGGCAGGAAGGCGCCTTCCGCCTCGAGGATCTTCCGATGCAGGTCCTGCAAGGCGCGGCTGATGGACTCCAGGTCCTGGCGGGGCGTGCCCATGCGTCAGGGCAGGTCGAAGACCAGCACTTCCGCGCCGACGCCGTCGCGCAACTCGAGGGCAGAGGCGCCGCTCAGCTTCAGCGCGTCGCCCGCCTTCAGCTCGACCTCGTTCGCGACGATCGCGCCGCGCGCGACGTGCACGTAGGCGCGCCGCTCGCCGCGGAGGTCGAGTTTCGCGCGCTCCGGGCCGTCGAAGAGGCCGGCGTACACGCGGGCATCCTGGTGGATCAGGACCGAGCCCTCCGCCCGGTCGGGCGAGGCGATGAGGCGCAGGCGCCCGCGCTTCTCCGGCTCCGGGAAGTGCTTTTCCTCGTAGCTCGGCGGGATGCCCTGCACGTCGGGATGGATCCAGATCTGCAGGAAGTGCACGCCCTCCGTCTTCGAGGGGTTGAACTCGCTGTGCTGCACGCCGCGGCCCGCGCTCATGCGCTGCACGTCGCCGGGGCGGATCGTCGAGGCGCTTCCGGTCGAGTCCTTGTGCGCGAGCGCGCCCTCGAGGACGTAGCTGATGATCTCCATGTCCCGATGGCCGTGCGTGCCGAATCCCTGGCCGGGCTCCACGCGGTCCTCGTTGATGACGCGCAGCGCCCCGTACTGGACGTGCTGCGGGTCGAAGTAATCCGCGAACGAGAAACTGTGGAAGGACTTCAGCCAGCCGTGGTCGGCGTAGCCGCGCTCGCGCCCGCGGCGGACTTCCTGCAGCGACATGGGCTCAGGCCGTCTTCCGGCGCGGCAGCACCCAGTCCGGCCGCACGAAGTGGCAGGTGTAGCCGCCGGGATTCCGCAGCAGGTAGTCCTGGTGCTCGGGCTCGGCCTCCCAGAAGTCGCCCGCGGGCGCGACCTGCGTGACGACCTTGCCCGGCCAGAGGCCAGAGGCGTCGACGTCCGCGATCGTGTCCTCGGCGACCCGGCGCTGCTCGTCGGTCGTGTAGAAGATCGCCGAGCGGTAGCTCGTGCCGCGGTCGTTGCCCTGCCGGTTCTCGGTCGTCGGGTCGTGGATCTGGAAGAAGAACTCGAGGATCTGCCGGAACGAGATCTTCGCCGGGTCGAACAGGACCTCGACCGCCTCGGCGTGGTAGCCGTGGTTGCGGTAGGTCGCGTTCGGCGTGTTGCCGCCCGTGTAGCCGACCCGCGTCTGGATGACGCCCGGGTATTTCCGGAAGAGGTCCTGGACGCCCCAGAAACAGCCGCCCGCCAGTACCGCGCGTTCCGTCGTCATGGCTTGCCTCCGACCTGGCCGAGATACGCCCCGTAACCCTCCTTCTCCATGTCGTCGCGATGGATGAAGCGCAGCGAGGCGGAATTGATGCAGTAGCGAAGGCCGCCGCGGTCACGGGGCCCGTCGTTGAACACGTGGCCGAGATGGCTGTCGCCGTGGACCGAGCGCACCTCGGTCCGGACCATGCCGTGCGAATCGTCCGACAGCTCCCGGACGTTCGCGGGCTCGATGGGCCTCGTGAAGCTCGGCCAGCCCGAGCCGGAGTCGAATTTGTCCGTGGAGGCAAAAAGCGGCTCGCCGGAGACAACGTCCACGTAGATGCCGGGCTCCTTGTTGTAGAGGAGCGCGCCCGTGCCGGGCATCTCCGTGCCGCACTGCTGCGTGACGCGGAACTGCTCGGGGGACAACTTGCTGAGGATTTCGGGATCTTTCCTGAACTGGCGGCTCATATGCCCTATGGACCGGTCGGGTTGCGGACAAATTGCACGATGGGGCCGAAAACGGCCTTTGCAACTTCACGAGACTGTAGTACACGAAGGGTACGGTCAGGGATGCCCGCAATGCGGTCCTACGGAGGGCCTGAAGATGCAGACGACAACCGATTTTCCGAAGCAGCCCCCGCGTGGCACGGGGGCCCGGGGCGGCGCGCCCGCGCGCGCGGCCGCCCGCCCCATGGGCGAGGCGCGGCCTAAGCCGGCGGCCACGGAACGGGACCAGGCGTCTGCGGTAACGAGACGCCACCCGCCGAGGTACGGCGCGGGGTTCTGATCCCGAAAAGGCGTTTCCGCGGAAGCGTTTCCGCGGAAACGCCGCGGCAGTCGCATATGCTGCCGCCATGGCTTCCGCGGCCTTCAACCGCCAGCGCCTGACGTTCACCCTGCTCTTCTCGTTCTTCTGGGGCGCGCTGTTCGCCCTCGGCTGGACGTCCGGCTGGTGGTCGGCGGTCGTCCGCTTCGTCGGCCTCGGCCTCGTCCTGATGCTGGTCTTCGGCCTGTTCGAGCGCTGGCCCCGGCGGCTGCCGCGCTCGCTGCCGCGCTGGGTGCTGCAGGTCGCCGCGGTGGCCCTGACCGTGCCCATCGTGACCTTCGCCATGTGGACCGCGTCCACCGAGCCCGGCGCGCCGCACTTCTGGGAGGACCCGGAGCGGATGTCGGGCTTCGGCACCTTGACGGGCGTCGGCCTCCTGCTGTCGCCCTGGGTCGCGCTGGGCGCGCTCGTGCGGCAGAAGGAGGCGCTCGCGCGCGAGCAGGCGCTGGCGCTCAACCTCGCGAAGAGCGAGATGGAGCGGCAGGCGCTGGACGCGCGGCTTACGCTCCTGCAGGGCCAGGTGGCGCCCCACTTCCTGTTCAACACGCTCGCCAACGTGCAGGCGCTCGTGGACGCGGGATCGCCGCGCGCCTCGGAGGTGCTCCGGAGCCTCGTCGCCTACCTCCGGGCGGCCGTCCCCCGCCTGCAGGAGCCCGCGACGACGCTGGGACAGGAGCTCGCGCTCGTGCGAGCCTATCTCGACCTGATGAAGATGCGGATGCCGGACCGCCTGGAATTCAACCTCGAGGCCGACGAGTCGGCGCTGTCCTTGCGCTGCCCGCCGATGACGCTCCTGACGCTCGTCGAGAATGCCGTCCGCCACGGCATCGACCCGAGCGAGGGCGGCGGGCGGATCGAGGTTGCCGTCCGGCGCGTCGGCGACCGATGCCGGCTCCTCGTGCGCGACAGCGGCGCGGGCCTTCGGGCCTCCGGCCAGGGCCTCGGCACGGGGCTCACGGCGCTGCGCGAGCGACTCGCGCTCGTGTTCGGCGAGTCGGCGACGCTCACCGTCGCGGCGCAGGAACCTCGCGGCGTCGCCGCGACCGTCGAGTTCCCGGCGCGCGAGGCAAGCGGCTGATGGCGCGGCCGACGGCCTTGATCGCGGACGACGAGCCGCTCCTTCGCGAGGCGCTCGCGGGCCAGCTCGCGGCGGCCTGGCCCGAGCTCGAGGTCGTCGCCGAGGCCCGGAACGGCCGCGAAGCCATCGAGTTGTTCGACGCCCGCCACCCGGACGTCTGCTTCCTGGACGTGCAGATGCCGGGCCTCGACGGCGTCGAAGCGGCGCGCCACGTCGGCCGCCGCGCGCACCTCGTATTCGTGACGGCCTACGACCACTACGCCGTGCAGGCCTTCGCCCGGGGCGCGCTCGACTACCTCGTGAAGCCGGTCGATCCCGCCCGCCTCGCCGAGACGGTCGCGCGGCTGAAGGAGCGCCTCGGGGCCGCGCAGCCTGCGCTGAACACCGAGGCCTTGCTGCTGCAGCTGGCCGCGCAGCTCGAGCGCATGCGGACGCCGGCGGGCACGGAACCGCTCCGCTGGATCAAGGCGCTGGCCGGGCAGACGCTCCGGCTCATCGCCGTCGACGACGTCGACTACCTCCGCTCCGAGGACAAGAACACGACAGTCGCCTGGCGGGACGACCGCGGCCAGGCCGTCGTCGCCGTCGTGCGCATGCCGCTGCGCGAGCTCGCCGCGCGGCTCGACCCGGCGCAGTTCGCCCAGGTGCACCGCTCGGTCGTCGTGAACCTGCGCTCGATCAGCCACGTGAAGCGCGGGGACAACGAGACCGCGGAAATCCGCCTGAAGGCGCGGCCGGAAACCCTGCCCGTCAGCCGGAATTTCCTGCACCTCTTCAGGGAGACCTGAGAGCGCTCAGTCCATCGCGAGGATGACCTTGCCGCGGGCCCGGCCGGTCTCGAGGTAGCGCATCGCGTCCTGGATCTCGTCCAGCCGGTAGGTCCGGTCCACGACGGGCGTGACCTTGCCCTCTTCCATGAGCTGCGCGAGCGCGACCAGGTCGTCGCGACCGCCGCTCGACAGGAAAAACTTCAGTTCCTGGTCGACGAAATGCGTGATGAACCACGCCTTGGCCGGGGCGACGAATGCGCCCACCCAGGGGTTCGCGTCGGGACCGCCGCCGCCGATCACGAGGTACTTGCCGGTCGGCGCGAGGACCCTGCGTATCTCGCCCAGCGGACGGTTCGCGACATTGTCCATGATGACGTCATAGCGCGCGTCGCCCTGGGTGAAATCTTCCTTCGTGTAGTCGATGACGCGGTCCGCGCCCAGCGAGCGGACCAGCTCGACGTTCCGCGTGCTGCAGACCGCCGTGACCTCCGCGCCCATCGCCTTCGCGATCTGCACGGCGAAGGTCCCGACGCCCCCGGAGGCGCCGTTGACCAGCACTTTCTGCCCGGGCCGGACCTTGCCGCCGTCGCGCAGCGCCTGGAGGGCGGTGACGCCGGCGACGTAGGCACCGGCCGCCTGCTCGAAGCTGAGGCGCGCGGGCTTCAGCGTGACCGAGCCGGTTTCCTTCGCGGCGACGTACTCGGCGAACGCGCCGTCGCGGCCGCCGAAGATCGCGTCGCCCGGCTTGAATCGCGTGACCTTCGCGCCCACCGCGACGACCTCCCCGGCGTAGTCGATGCCGAGGCGCGGGTTCGTCGGCGCGCCCATGCCTTCGCCGAGGCGCATGAGGTAGGGCGTGCCGCGCACGCGGTGCCACTCGAGCGGGTTGATGGCCGCGGCACGCACGCGGACGAGGATCTGGTCGTCGGCCGGCACGGGCTTCTCGATGCGCTCGACCGCGAGCACCTCGGGCGGGCCGTAGCAGCGCCGCGTCACGGCCCTGATGGTTTCGGCCCCCGCGGCGACGGCGGGCGGCGGGCCGCAGGGCACATCGCGGCTGAGCGCGTACGCGAGTACCGCAAACCCCGCGACGAGCAGCAGGCCGAGGGTCAACGCGATCCGCTTGAGCCAACGGGTCATGGCACGACTATGACGGCGCCGGGCCTCCGGGGCCACGGGATGCGACGGGCGGCGGCGCCGAAGGCCCGGGTGACGGCGGAGCGGGATGAACGACGGCCGCCGCCGAGCCGGCGGCTACTCCCCCGCGTCGGCGAGCGGCGCGTCGAGGAGCGAGCGCTGGCGGTGCCGGCCGGCGTGGATCTGCAGCTTGTCGACTTCCGTCAGGTAGTCCGCGATGTCCCGGTTCGGCACGACGCGCTGGGCGCCGAGGCGAACGTCCGGCCCGAGCTCGACGCGGTTCACGTCGCTCGCGTCCACGCCCACCGCAACGACCCAGGCGACGGCGCAGATCAGGACGGTCACGACGCCCGCGAGCGTCAGGGACATCCGGCGGCCGTAGTGCGTCGCCTCGCGCAGGTGCAGGTACAGCATCGCGAAGGCCGCCGCGCCGACGACCGCGACGCCCACTTTCGCGAGCGCGGACCACTGCGCGGCATAGGCGACGAGGCCCGCGACCCAATAGCCCCAGGCGCAGAGGGCCGCCCCGATGGACGCGATCGTCAGGTGGATCCGCACCTCCCAGCGCCCCTTGTTGAGCTTCGACATCAGGCCCCAGAAGCCTGTCCAGAGCGCGAGCCCGCCGAAGGCGACGAGCGCGCCCGTGAGCATCGCGCGCGGCAGCGACGCGGGCGCGCCCAGCCACTGGTAGAAGGCGGCGAACGCGAGGCAGACGACGACGCCGAGCACCGCGAGCGGCGTGCGGTAGCGGCGCACGAACTCCCGGCGGAAGACGCGCTCCTGCCCGACGGGCGTGTGGCGCGTCCGGACGAAGAGCTGCGTGTGCCCGACGATGATCTCGCCCTGCTCGATGACGATCCCCGTGTCCGCCGGCACGCGCTTGCGGTCGACGCGGGTGCCGTTGCGCGTGCCGAGGTCCTGCACGCGGACGCGACCGTCCTCGAGCAGGGTCAGCACCGCGTGCTGGGGCGCGGCGTGCTCGTCGTCCACCACGATGTCGCAGCCGAGGTCGCGCCCGATGCGGCACTGCGTGCCGGCGCCGGTGATGCGCTGGCGCAGCACGGTGTGCCCGTGCGAGCCGAGCTGCTCGATGAGCATCACGGCTTCCATTGCAGGGCTCCGAGGTAGCGCTTGAGGATCCGCTCGCCGGAATCGAAGGCGACGCCCTGCAGCACGAGCCGGCTGACGAGCGCCTCGTCCGGGTCGTCGATGCTGACGACCGTGACGTCGAAGTCGTATAGGTCCGAGAACAGCCGGTACTGCCGCACGCAGGTCGAGATGCGCGCGTCGAAGCCGTCGAGCGAGACGAGGCCGTTGTGGCAGGCGTAGGGCGCGACGTGGGCCGCCGTCCCCGACCGGACGACGGACGCCGCGAGGCGGTTGACCTGCCGCTCGAACTGCAGCCGGTGCAGGCCCATCGACCGCATCACGCGGTGCTGCATCGAAAGCCCCGCGACCAGCACGCCCGACTGCACGAGGATCTGCGACGGGATGCGGCAGCTCACCGTCTCGACGCGCACGCGCGCATGCGGCCCGCGCTCGTCGAAGGTGCTGCACTCGAGGTAGGGCGAGAGCTTCGTCGGCAGCACGAAGCCGCGCACGGCCTGGGTGGCGGAGGCGTCCGGCCGCGCCTCCAGCACCTCGCCCTCGTAGGCGAGCACCTGCGAGGTCACGCGCTGGCGCAGCTGGAGCGCGCTGTAGGACTGGTCGAGCGGCTCCTTCGCGCGGGCGAGCAGCGCCGGGATGTGCTTGGCGGGGACGACGAAGCCGACGAGCTGGCGGCCCGTGACCACCGAGACGTTGACGCCATAGACGCGGCCGCGCCGGTCGAGCGCGGGCCCGCCCGACATGCCGCCGTTTATGGCGCCGGTGTAATGGATGCGCTGCTCGATGCTGTTCTCGACGAGGCCGTTCGCGACGCCCTCGGTGATGGTGAGGCCGAGGTTCAGCGGGAAGCCGATCGACCAGGCGCGCTCGCCCTGCGCCGGGATCTCGGTGCGGATCCGAAGCGGCGGCAGCTCGAGGTCGTCCGCCGCGACGACGGCGAGGTCGTTGCGCACGTCGATGGCGAGCACGTGCAGGGGCCCCTCGCTGCCGTCGCTCGCCGTGTATTTCAGGCGGTATTGCCGCGGGTAGAGCACGGCCTGGGCGACGACGTGGTAGTTCGTGACGATGCGGCGGCCGTCGTCGACCGCGAAACCGCTGCCGTGGAAGGCACTCGACTCGGAGCTCTCGAAATAGCCGCGGATCTGCACGACGGACTCGCGCGCGGCGTCGAGGCGCGTCTTGGCCTCGTCCGACAATTCCTGGGCGAGGATGTCAGCCTCGACTTCTTCCGGATCGACGGCATTCGGGTCGATCGCGGTCGGATCGACCGGCTCGCCTTCCCCTTCCGCGGCTTCCGGCGGCGCCTCCCCGGCGTCCTTCGCGGCGTCTTCCTTCGCGGGGGCCTCGGAGCGTTCCTCAGCCGCGGGGGCCTCCTGTTTAGGGGGCTTCTCCGGCTTCTGGGCCTGCGGCGCGGCGCCGGCCGCGAACAGGCAGAGGCAGGCGGCGAGCAGGAGGCGGGCCCGGGTCATGCCGAGAGTGTAGTCCAGCAACACGGGCATCGATGTCGGGCATAAACTGGCCTGGGCGGGCGCATCTGTGACGCACCTCCAACCTTTTCGGCGCCCGCCGGATCAGAGTGGATGGGCACCCCGAAACGGAGGACCCCCCATGTACAGCCGGAAATTCGGGATTCATGGATTGATCAGTGCCGCGATCGCGTTCGCCATCGTCGGAATCTGCGCGCTCGTGCTGGACCGCGAATACCTCTTCTCGGCGCCGGCCGGCGTCGTGGAGGTCGCGCAAATGTCGCCGGTCCAGCCGCTCGACGAGGTTACGGTCGTCGGCGACCGTTGAGCCCGGCGCGCGGCGGGGCTACGCGGGCCTTCGGCCTCGCGTGTAGCCCTGCCGCAGCTCGCCCTTCTCGCAGACGACGACCATCGAGCGCCAGTCCTCGATCATGTGCGCCGTCTGCGCCTCGCCGATCAGGGCCACGGCCTGCGGCCTGCCCTCGCCCCGCATGTACTCGTACTCGTGCCGCGCCTCGCGCCGGTACCAGGCCGAGGCGTCTTCCGTCGTCACGTCCTCGAAGCCGCCCTCCGCCAGGTGGCGCGCGAGCTCCGCGAGGCTGATGAGGTTGTACGTCAGTCCTTCCATGCGGATGAAGTAGCGCAGGTCGTCCGTGACCGGGCCGTCGTGCTTCAGCCAGTCGTAGCAGGTGAGCACGCCGCCGGGCTTCAGGACGCGGAAGCACTCCGAGACGATGCCGGCCTTGTCCTCCGTCTGGGTCAGCGCGCCCGACGTGAAGACGACGTCGAAGCTCCGGTCCGGGAACGGCAAGGGACCGAGGGCAACCGCGACGAATTCGACCTGCTTCGAGAGGCCGAGCTCCGCCGCCCGGCGCGTCGCACGTGCGATCAGCTGCGGCTCGAGGTCGATGCCCGTGACGCGCGCGCCGTGCTTGCGCGCGAGAGCGAACGCGGGCCCGCCGATGCCGCAGCCGATGTCCAGCACGCGCTTGCCGGCGAGGTCTAAACCCTCGACCAGCTTGTCGACGTTCCCCTCGCCGCCGGGCGCCATGTAGTCGCGGCCCCAGATCCACTCTAGGAAGGCGACCATCGCGTCGTGGTATTCGCCGGTGGGGGTTTCCTGCGCCATTCAGGCATTATGTAGGACGCTGATGGGCGACGCGCGAAAACCGAATCGAAACTGGTCCCGGGAACAAACGCTGCTCGCGTTTCAGTTCTACTGCGAGACACCGTTCGGTCAATTGCATGGCAGGAACCCGAAAATAGTCGCGCTGGCGGACTTGATCGGACGCACGCCGAGCGCTGTCGCTATGAAGTGCGTCAACTTCGCCAGCCTCGATCCTCAGATCCGCGAAAGCGGACGCAGCGGGTTGACCAATGTCTCCGCCCTGGACCGCCGGGTGTGGGAGGAGTTCCATTCCAACTGGGATGCACTCATTGACGAGTGTGAAGCAGTTCGGTCACGACTCCAGGACGAAAGTGGAATTCGGGATGCGTCGCAGGATGACAATGGGCCGGATTTCGAAGGAGACTTCACGGGAGACACGCGAACCGCCGTCGTGCGGCTTCGCGTCAGGCAGGAGTTCTTTCGCCGCGCAGTGCTGAGCGGATACGGCTACAAATGCTGTATCTCGGGTGTGAGCGAGCCGCGCCTGCTCGTCGCAAGCCATATCGTGCCTTGGAAAGAAGACGCGTCGATTCGCTTGCACCCAGGAAACGGCCTCTGCCTTTCGGCTATACACGACAGGGCTTTCGATAAGTACTTGTTCTCTCTGACGGACGACTATCGGGTACTTCTATCGACGCGATTGAAATGCACGCGCGACCGCTTTCTCCAAGACGTGTTCTTGCCCATCGAGGGCACCGCTATCACGCTGCCGGAGCGTTTTGTTCCGCAACAGGACTTCGTCCAGCGGCACCGTGGCCGCATGCTGGACTCAGATGCCGCGAGGTGAATCGCCGTGTTGATAGAGGGCTACGAGTACATCGCCGAAGAGGACTTTCGGATCAATTGGGGAGCGCACGGGAGCGCTTCCGGAGACTTGTATTGCTGGTCGGAGGCAAGACAATCACCTCGTGAGCAGGTCTGGACCGTGTTCGAAAGCGAGACCCCCGGCGACGGAAACTGGTATGCGTCCCCGGGCATCGGAATCATCAACGCACTCGGTTATTTGAAGACATCGCGCGCCTGGAACGCTGACACGCCGGATGCCGTCTGGTTCATAGACGACTGACGAGGGCCCGGGCTAAAACGTCACGAGGAAGTGCAGCCGCAGCCGGTCGAGCCAGTCGTCCGGGTCATTGAGCAACGCGAAGCTCGCGTCGTAGGGCCGGTACCGGTACCACGTCAGGTCGAGCAGGACGTGCTTCGTCAGCGCGTAGTTCACGACCAGCGAGTGCTGCCGGTAGTTCGTCGCGATCGTCGTGTCGTCGTGCGAGAACGCGGCGAGCACTGCGTCCACCTCGGCCACTGAATAGCCGTAACTCAGCTTCCAGTCGCCGGGCGCTTCCGTCGCGCCGGCCGTGAGCTCCACGTTGTAGCCCGTATCGCCGTCAACCCGCGCGCCACGGTTCTTCACGTATTCGGCGGTCAGGTGCAGCGGCCAGCCTCCCCAGCCCTCGTACGAGAGCGTCGCGATCGCATCCGCGAGGTCGAAGTCGGAGACGTACCGACCGTCCGGCCCGATCAGGTTAGAGCGGATGTCGCCCGCGTCGGCGCCGGCGAGGCCGGCCAGCGTGTAGTCGTACATGGCGGCCGCGAGCTGGATCTTCGTCGCTTCGCCCAGCGGAAGCTCGACGCCCAGCTGGCCGCCCCACATCGAGCTGTCCGAACCCGCGACCGAGTTGTCGACCAGGAAGTAGAGTCCCGACACCTTCAGCTTCGCGCCACCGAGAGGCATCTCGTAGGTCGCGCCCAGGCCCTGGGGATTCACGTCGCCGTCCCAGACGAGGCCCGTCTTCACGAAGGGCGTCGCGAACTTGCCGCCCCAGGCGGTGACGCCGCCCTGCTTCACCTCCGCATAGGCCTGGTCCAGCGCAAAGTCGAAGTCGTCGTCGAAGTTCGAGAGCGTGACGTCCGAGCTGTTCGGGTCGTCGGGATCGCCGGTCGCGAGCCGCGCGCCCACGGTCGCCCAGTCCGTGATGGCATAGCGCGCGCCGAGCCGCCCGCGCACGGTGCCGCGGCTCCAGTCGCGCGCGTCCTCATCCCCGACGTTGTTCTCGTAGCGAAGGCGAAAATCGCCGGAGACATTCAAGCGCGAGGCCGGCTCCGCGGCCTGTGCGACGGCGGGCTGCGCCGGTGGGCTCGCAAGCGCCGGAGCGGCGGGCGCCGCGCCGGCCGCCGCTTCCAGTGCCGCGAGGCGTTCCTCCAGCTTCTGCATTTCCGCGGCGCGCGCGGCCTGCTCGGCCTTCAGGCGCTCGAGCTCGGCGCGGATCGCCTGGATGCTGTCGGCGGGCTCCGCCGCCTGCGCCCCCAGCGCGGAGAGCGCCATCACGACGACGCAGAGTGCCCTCATCCGTTCAGTCTAGCTTCTTGAGGTAGTCCGCGGCCGTCGTCGACTCGGCGAACGTGTCGGTGTGCTCCGCGATGAAGCGTCGGAAGTTGACGAAGAACTTCGCGCCCTGCGGGATGCCGAGCTTCCTGAACGCCTCGCCGAGCTTCGCGCCCTGCTCGTCCGTGTGCTCCGCGGGCTGGATCAGGAGGAAGTCCCAGGAAGCGCCGTCCTGGTGAACGTAGAGCTGGCGCGGCGGCAGCCCCGCCTCCGCATTCGCCTGGTCGAGGAGCGCGATGTGGCGCAGGAACTCCTCGTGCATGCCGGGGTTGATCCGGTAGATCTCGACCAGCACGTCCCCGGCGAACGAGGGCGCCGAGGCGGCGAGGCCGGCGGCGACGAGGGAAGCGGCGAGGACTTTCTTCATGCGGAAACTCCGTTCATGGGGCGGCCAGCACGACCTCGGCGCGGGCGGTGCCGGCGCGCTCGGCGCCCGCCTCCACGGCGACCTTCGCGCCGGCCGGCGCCTCGACGATCCAGTCGGTGAACGCGCGGTCGGGCGTTCCCGGCGTGTATCCCCACCAGCTGGCCGTCGAGCGCTGGAGGTTGCGCCCTGCGAGCTGGCCGAGCGATTGCGAGGCCTGGCCCTCGACGAGCTTCGCGCCTTCCGGCAGCGAGATCGCGGCCTTCACCTCGCCGACGGCCTGCTGGTCGAGCGCCTGCTGGGAGCCGTTAGTGGGGAGCCAGCCCGTGTTCTCGACCACGAGCCGGAGGCGCCAGAGGTTCGGGCCGACCGCGGACGCCTCGAAGGAGCGCAGGGCGATCCGCGGCGTCGAGAGGCCGAGCAGCACCAGCCAGTCGCTGTGTGGAGCGACCTCCTTCTCGAGCCGGTCGAAGGGCACGTTGTAGTAATAGCGGATCAGGTCGAACCCGCCGATTTCCACCGGCCCGAGCTGCGGGTGGTCGAAGCGGCGCCAGTTCACGAAGCCGTCGCCGCGAAGCTCCTCGTCGCTCCAGCGCAGCAGCTTCAGCTCGTCCTCGACCGGGTGGAATCCCCAGAGCCAGGTCGACTCCAGCGTGTTCGAGAGGTCGATGCCGGCGGCCTTCAGCGGGTTCCAGAACTCCGTGATGAAGGAGTAGATGCCGCGGCGGTTGTAGATCCACCCGAACGCGCTCGGGCGGAAGCCCTCGCGATCGGCGCCGCTGCGGAGATCGAGGTACGAGAGGGCGCGGTAGCCGGTGAGCGCGGCGGCCTGCTTCGCGAGCGTCTCGTACACCTGGCCGTCCGCGACGGGAAGCTTCTCGCCGACGTTCACGGGCGGCGTCAGCACGAGGCCGCCGAAGGTGTGGCAGGTGACGTGCGCGACGATGTTCGGGCGGCGCGCGATCGCCGCGACGTAGGCGGCGACCTCGGGCTCCGAGGTCGGGTACGGGCCGTTCGTGCGGCTGACCGTGCCGCCGAGGTCGCCCGGGAAGTTGGCGCCGAGGTCGAGCGACTCGTGGTCCGGCTCGTTGCCGATCGTGACGCCGTCATACCCCTCGATGCGGCCCTCGGGCAGCACGCGCCAGTACTCGCCGCCGGTCTCGTCGGGGGCGCGCGGCACCATCAGGCGCGGGTCAGGGCCGTAGGCCTTCCACGGCCCGTTCGGGTCGCGGAAGCGCATGTAGAGCGAGCGGCCGTCGCCGTCCACGTCGCCCGGGTGGATGCCGGGCTCGGGCGTCGCGGTCGGATACGGCCGGTCGACGGAGCGGATGTAGCGGCCTTGCTCGAGCGTCGCGTCGACGCCGTCCGGCGTCATCCTCGGCAGGACGTACACCGTCCGCGTATCGAGAAGTCGCGTGACGCGCTCGTCGCTGCCGTACCCGTCCAGGAGCTTCCGGACGAAGTGGAGCGCCGCGACGCCGCCCGCCCACTCGTTGGCGTGCATGTTGCCGTCGACGAGGAGCGCGGGCTTCTCGCCCGGCTCGCCGGTCGCACGGTTCGTGATCGTCAGGAACCACAGCTCGCGGCCCTCGGGGGTCTTGCCGAGGCTCTGCAGGTGCACGAGCTCCGGCCGCGCCTGCTCCCACTGCTGCAGGAGCGCGGTCATCTCCGGGTAGCGCAGGATCCGGTCGAACGGCAGCGGCGCCACGGGCGCGGCGGCGGCGAGGCCGCCGGACCCGAGGGCGAATGCGAGGACCGCCGCCTGCGCCGCCCGCTTCACGCGCGCGGTCAGAACTTGCGCGTGACGCTGCCCGTGACCAGCCGGCGCGTGCCGTAGAAGCAGTTCGACGTGCTGCTGCATCGATCGACGAAGATCTCGTCCGTGAAGTTGCTGGCGTTCAACGCGAAGCGCCAGTTCGCCGTATCGTAATGCAGGATGGCGTCGAACATCGTCACGTCGTCGCTCTTGAAGAGGTTGTCCGGGTCCCCGTACATCTCCCCGCGGTGGCGGAGGCCGAGGCCGAAGCCGAAGCCCGCCATCGGGCCGTCCTGGAAGGTGTAGTCGACCAGCGCCGAGACCAGCATGTCCGGCACGGCCACCAGCTCCTTGCCGAGGTTGCTGCCGGTCGTCTTCGTGACCTCCGTGTCGATGCTCGTGAACGCCAGGTTGAAGGTCAGGCGCTCGCGGATGCGGGCCGCGACCTCGAGCTCGATGCCCTTCACCTCGACCTCCCCCTCCTGGACGCTGGCGAAGGGATGCGTCGGGTCGGGGTCAGGCGTCAGCACGTTCTCCTGCACGATCTTGTAGCCGGCGAGCGAGCCGAACAGGCGCACGCCGCGGCCGAGCGTGCGGCCGTCGTACTTGAGGCCCGCCTCCACCTGGTCGCCGGTCGTCGGCTCGAACGGCACGCCCTCGAAGGTCGCGCCGCTCGTCGGCTGGAACGATGTCGAGGTCTGGACGTAGGGCGCGAAGCCGTTGTCGAAGAGGTAGGTCGCGCCGACGCGGTAGGTGAACTCCTCGTCGTCCTGGCTCGTGCCGACCGCGGGGTTCCGCTCCACCCAGTCGTTGCGCGCGTTCAGCGTGACGATGAGGCTCCCGAACTTCACCTGGTCCTGGAAGTACGCGCCGATCTGCTCGCGCTTCTCGTCGATCGAGGTGAAGAGCGGAACGTCCGCGATGGGCGCCGTGTTGTAAACCGGCTCGAAGAGGTCGATCGTCGGCGCCGTGCCGAACCCGAAGCCGAACTCCGAGAATCCGTCGTAGTCGCGGTAGTCCACGCCGAAGAGCAGGTTCTGCTCCACGCCGCCGCTCCCGAGGTTCACGTACAGGCGCGTGTCGGCGGATAGCGAGTCGATCCGCTCGTTGAACGGGAAGATGGAGCGGACGACGGTGCGGAAGTCGTCGGGCGTGCCGTCGAAGTCGGCGTCCAGCAGGCCCTGGCCGAAGACCGCCTGCGAATCCACCTTCACGTCGAAGTACTTGAGGTTCTGCTGCAACGACACCGTGTCGCTGAAGCGGTGGGTGAAGTCGTAGCCCGCGCTCCACTGCTCGCGCTTGAAGAAGTTGTAGCCCGTCTCGCCGAGGTTCCGGCCGACCGGCACCTTGCCGAGGGGGTTCGGCAGCATCGTGCCGTAGATCGGCAGGAAGCCCGTGCTCTGGTTCTCGATGTCGTCGTCCTGGTAGTTCGCGAGGAGCGTCAGCGAGGTGTCCTCGCCGATGTCGAACTTGACCGCCGGCGAGATGAAGAGGCGCTTCGACTGCAGGAAGTCCACCTGCGTCTCGCGGTCGCGGTAGAGCCCGGTGATGCGCCCGCTCGTGCGGTCACCGATCGCGCCGGTGAAGTCGCCCGCGACCTGCCACATGTTGTATTCGCCGCCCTGGACCTCGAGCTCGCCGTGGCGCGCGCTCTCCGGGCGCCGGCTGATCATGTTGACGATGCCGCCGGGAGGCGCCTGGCCGTAGAGCACGGCCGAGGGGCCCTTCAGCACCTCGACCGACTCGGAGCCGTAGAGGTCCGTGCCGGTGTTGTTGACCGAGCCGATCGGCGCCTGCACGCCGTCGATGAACTGCACGGGGTCGAAGCCGCGGATCTGCAGCCAGTCGTAGCGCTCGTCGGGGCCGAAGGCCTCGCCGGTCGCGCCCGCCGAGTAGCGCACGGACTCGTTGAGGCTCGTCCAGTTGAGCAGGTCGATCATGTCGCGGGAGACGACGCTGACCGACTGCGGCATTTCGACCAGCGGGATGTCCGACTTCGAGGCGCTGAGGCCGTCGGTCGAGACGTAGCGTTCCGCGGTGACGACGACCGCGCCCAGCTCGTCGGCGGCCGCCGCCTGTTCCTGCGCGGAAGCGGCGCCTGCCAGCGTGGCGCCTGCCAGGACCATCAATATCCGTCTGGAATCCATGGCCAAGTCCCCCTCCGTGCCAATCTATGCCTCGCCCGGCCCGCCGCATTCGCGGCGGGGTCGCAAACCGTCGCGTTCAGGCCATGACCCCGCGGCCCAGCACCCCGGCCAGCCAGGCGGACGCATCGGAGAGCGCCCGCCGGCTGACCTCGGCGACCGACATGGCCTCGATGAAGCTGTGGGAGGCGCCGCGGTAGACGACGCTCTGCACCGGGACGCCGGCGGCCTGCAGCCGCTCGGCCATTTGCCGGTCCTGCTCGGCGAGGATGTCGCATTCGGCGATCGCGAGGAAGGCCGGCGGCAGGCCGGACAGCTCCCCGAGCAGCGGGCAGACGAGCGGATTGTCCAGATCGCCCTCCGTGCGCGCATAGCTTCGCCAATAACCGGTCATCTCCTCGCAGCCGAGCATGTACCCCGGCCCGCCGTAGCGCCGGCAGGAATCGTCCGAACAGCGTGAGACGAAGGCGCCGTAGTTGAGCAGCATCCCAAGAAGCGGCGGCTTTCCGGCGTCGCGGCGAGCCAGCGAGGCCGCGACGCCCAGGTTCGCCCCGGCGGAGTCGCCGCCGATCGCGAGGCGGCTCCCGATGCCGAGCGAGGCGCCCTCGCGCGAGAGCCAGTCCACGACGTCCACGACCTGCTCGAGCGCGACCGGGAAGCGATGCTCCGGGGAGAGCGCGTAGTCGATCCCGACGACGCAGCAACCGGCGCGGTCCGCGTATTCGCGCATCACCCGGTCGTGCGTGTCGACGCTGAAGACGACCCAGCCGCCGCCGTGCAGGTAGACGAGCGCCGGCAATTCGCCGCGCTCCGGCCGGTGGACGCGGATGCGGACCCGCCCGTGGCGCGTCGGTGCCTCGAGGTCGCGCGACTCGAGCATCTGCGGCCCGCCTTGCCGCCAGGGCGCGCGCGCCTTCTCCGACCAGGCGCGAAGCTCGCCCGGGGTCGCCTTCGCGGCGTCGCCCTGGCGGGCCATGGCCTCGCCCACGCCCCGGATGAAACGCCGGACGTCCGGGTCCAGGTCCTCCCCGTTCATGGCCGGATGCTCGGACGCGGGCGCCCTTTGCCGCCGTCGCCCGGGGCCCGATTGTCATCGCGGGCGGGCCAGATTAGGCTCCCCGCATGCGCCGGAGCACGAAGGGTTCCGACTACCAGGACATCCCCCGGCCCATCGCCGCGCTCGCGGACGAATACCCGCCCGGCCACCACGATCCGCACCACCACCACAAGCGCGCGCAGCTCATCTATGCCTGCGCGGGCATCACCGTCGTGATTACGGAGCAGGCGAGCTTCGTCGTGCCGCCGCAGCGTGCCGTCTGGGTGCCGGCCGGCGTCGAGCACGAGGCGCACATGCGTGGCCACGTGTCGCTGCGCACGCTGTACATCGACTCGCACGCGTTCCCGGACCTGCCGAAGACCTGCCGCGTGATAGAGGTGTCGACGCTCCTGCGGGAGCTCATCATCGAGGCCTGCCGCATCCCGGTCGAGTACGACGTCGCCGGCCGCGACGGTCGCGTGATGGAGTTGCTCATGACGGAGCTGCTCGCGATGCCGGCCACGCCGCTCGACGTGCCGATGCCGCAGGACCCGCGCCTCGTGAAGGTGTGCACGGCGATCCTGCGCGACCCCGGCCAGCACGAGCCGCTCGACGGCTGGGCCGACGCCGCCGGCATGGGGCGGCGCACGTTCACGCGCACGTTCCGCCGCGAGACCGGCGTCAGCTTCGCGACCTGGCGGCAGAACGTGCGGCTGATGGAAGCGCTCTCGCGGCTCGCGGTCGGCCAGCCCGTCACGACGGTCGCCTACGACGTCGGCTACAACAGCCCGAGCGCCTTCACCGCGATGTTCCGCCGCGCGTTCGGGCAGGCGCCCACGCAGTACCTCGCGTCCATTCCCGGCACCAAGCCGCCGGAGCAGCCGCACTGAGGCGCGGGCTCAGCGGCCGGGATTCATCTCCTTCATCCACGAGAGCAGGTCATCGCGGCCCTCGCGTCCCAACCCCGCGATGATCTCGGCGAAGGTCGCGTCGCGCTCGTCCTGGCCCATCTTGAACTTCGCGCGCTGCTCGACGACCTTCGCGTCGAACGGGACGATCAGGCGCTTCAGCTTCTCGTAGCGCTCGCCCATCTCCGAGGGATGCCAGGCGTTCGGGCGGCCGCGCTCCATCGCATCCGCGAGGTCGTGCAGGTGCGCGTCGAGCCGCGCCGGCGTCTCGTCGAATGCGAGGTCCACGACGAACTGCACGACCGCGTAGTTCCAGGTGGGCGCCCAGGTCCGGTTGCTCACCCAGGATCCGGAGATGTAGCCCTGCGGCCCGCTGAAGAGGATGAGCGCGCGCGGGTTCCTTTCGAGCGCGGCGTGCAAGGGGTTGGCGCGGCTCATGTGCCCTTCGAGTGCCGCGATGCGGCCTACCTGCACGCGCGGCCGGAGCGGCAGGGGCGACGCGCGGAACTCGCCGTCGTGCGCGACCACCCAGGCGAGGGGATTGCCGAGGACGAGCCGGAGGACCTGCTCGTCGCTCTTCGGCGCGAAGACGTCCGTCATGACGGCCCCGGTCAAAATGGCATTTTAATCCTGCCGCGCCCTTGAGGCGTGTCCGCGCGGGTCCATATCCGTCGCAGGCGGGCCACGAGAAATTTATTTTTGGAAAGCCCCACGACAGCGTTTCCGTCTGGTATTTAGTCTTCCACTTATACTCTCGAGGGAATCGTAAATGACACTCAATATCAAGTGCGCGATCGTCGTCGCGGCGCTCGCCGCGGCTCCCTTGGGCGTTGCCGGCGCAACCGGACTTGCGACCTGCGACTCCGGCTCTCCGGACACCTGGCAATCCCAGGAGAAGCTCACCGAGACACTGAAGGCCCAGGGCTGGGAAATCCGCAAGATCAAGGTGGACGGTGGCTGCTACGAGGTCTACGCGATCGACGACAAGGGCGAGAAAGTCGAGGCGTACTTCCATCCCGTGACGCTCGAGCGCGTGCCGATCAAGGGCGAGTGAGCGCGCACGAGGGGGGCGACCGGATCCGCGTGTGGGACGCGCTCGTGCGCGTCCTGCACTGGTCGCTCGTCCTCTCCGTCGCAACCGCGTGGCTCACGCGGCACAGCCGGGGCAGCTGGCACGAGTGGCTCGGCTATGCCGCGCTCTCGATCGTCGCGATCCGCATCGCCTGGGGATTCCTGGGCTCCCGCTACGCGCGGTTCTCGGACTTCGTGAAGTCGTGGCCCGCGACGACTGCCTACACGCGCGACGTCATCGCGCACCGCGAGGCGCGCTACCTCGGCCACAACCCGCTCGGCGGCTGGATGGTGCTCGCGCTGCTCGTGCTCGTCGCGCTCGTCGGCTTCACCGGCTGGCTCTACACGACCGACCGTTACTGGGGCGTCGAGTGGGTCGAGGAGACGCACGAGACGCTCTCGAACGTGCTCTTCCTGTTCGTCGCGTTCCACATCGCGGGCGTCGTGTTCACGTCGGTGCGGCACCACGAGAACCTCGTCGCCGCGATGCTGCACGGCTGGAAGCGTCGCTGACGTCCTGATCCGCAGGATTATGGAAAATGCGCGCCTTGACTTGAGCGCGCCTTCGCTCCCACGATGCGGCACCCTCCGGGCGACCGAGCGTGCATCGCATGAGATCGCAGTCCGCCCTCTGCAGACTGGCCGCCTGCGCGGCCTGCCTGCTTGCGGTCCCTGCATCCCTCGCCGAGGACGCCGCTCCGCCCGGTACCGTCCGATACCTCGTCAAGTTCCGTTCGCTGAAGACGGCGCGGCCCGCCGTCAGCGCGGCAGGCGGCCAGGTCGCGCGCGAGCTCGCGCGACAGCGCATCGCCGCGGTGTACCTCACCGACGACGCCCTCCTGCGCCTGCGGAAGGATCCGAACGTCGAGTCGGTCGAGCCGGATCGCAAGCGCTACCCGATGGCGCAGTCCTCGCCCTACGGCATCGGCACGGTGCAGGCGGACGACCCCGCCCTGCTCGCGAGCAACGCCTCGGTCGGCAGCCTCGTCTGCCTCATCGATTCCGGCTACTACCTCGACCACGAGGACCTGCAGGACGCCAACGTCAGCGGCAACAACGACCCGGGCACGGGCAACTGGTACGAGGACAGCTGCGGCCACGGCACGCACGTCGCCGGCACCGTGGCGGCGCTCGACAACGCGGTCGGCGTCGTCGGCGTGAACCGCAACGGCCTCCTCGGCATCCACGTCGAGAAGGTCTTCGACAAGGCCACCTGCGCCTGGACGTATTCGTCGGACATCATCGCCGCGCTCAATCGTTGCCAGGACGCGGTCGCGGGCACCGGCCAGCACCTCGTCATCAACATGAGCCTGAGCGGCATCGAGCCGAGCGCGGCGGAAGAAGCCGCGTTCCAGGCCGCCTACGACGCGGGCGCCCTGCCGGTCGCGGCCGCCAGCAACGGCGGCGGCACGACGCTCGCGTATCCCGCGGGCTATGCCTCGGTGGTGTCGGTCGCAGCCGTCGACAGCAACGGCGTCGTCGCAACTTTCTCCCAGAAGAATGCGGACGTCGAACTCGCGGCGCCGGGCGTCGGCGTGGTTTCGACGAGCCCGTTCAAGGTGCCGGGCTTGCGGCAGGGCGACGACACCTGGACCGGCGAGAACATCATCGGCTCGGCGCGCATCGACGCCTCGGGCCTGCTCATGGACGGCGGCCTCTGCGACCTGCCCGGCGAATGGGCGGGCGCCGTCGTCATCTGCGAGCGCGGCACGTTTACTTTCGCGGAGAAGGTGGCGAACGTCCTGGCGGGCGGCGGCGTGGGCGCGGCGGTCTACAACAACGTCTCCGGCCCCTTCACGGGAACGCTGAACGGCGACAGCCTCATCCCGGCCGTTGCCATCGCCCGGGAGGATGGGCTGGTCGCGCTCACGCGCGTGGGCGCCGAGGCGTCGCTCATCAACGCGACGGGCGCGGGCAGCAGCTACGTCGCCAAGGACGGGACGTCGATGGCGACGCCCCACGTCGCGGGCATCGCCGCGCTCCTCTGGAGCTTCTATCCGTCGAAGACGAACGCCGAGATTCGCGAAGCCCTGCAGGCGACGGCACTCGACAAGGGCACGGCGGGGCGGGATAACGCGTACGGCTACGGCATCGTCCAGGCGAAAGTCGCCTACGACTATCTCGCAGGCATTCTCCCGCCGCCACCGCCGCCACCGCCGCCTCCGCCCCCGCCGGCGGGCATCGAGCTCAAGGTCACCAAGGTGAAGTCGGGCGGCAAGCGCTACGCGCGGCTCAACTGGAGCGGCGCGACCGGCGCCAGCGTCAACTATTTCCGCAACGCGAAGAAGTTCAAGACGCCGAACGACGGCGTGCAGCGCGACGGCCCGCTCGCGCTCGGGACCTACACCTACAAGGTGTGCAAGCTCAATACGACGAACTGCTCGAGCAAGGTCACGATCACGTACTGAATCGACCCCGGTCCCCTCCCTGGAACCGGGATCTTCCGTCCGCTTCAGACCGGCGGCGGTGGTTCGACCGCGAGCCGCCCGTCCTGGAACACGCTGCAGGCGCGCGCGGTGTTCGCCGGCAGCTTCTCGAGCAGGACCGGTACGCCGAAGGCGTACTGCTCGAAGAACGGGAAGTAGCCGAAGTCGATCTCGGCGCGAACGTTGCAGAGCCATGTCGCGGGCGTCGGCGACGTCTGGCCGGACGTGCACTCGAGCGTCAGCGGGCCGACGGCAAACTGGTCGATGCCCGGAATTCGGCGCAGGAACTGCACGTTGATGCCCATGTGGGCGCCGGGAGCGTCCGCCGGCTTCGTGCCGGCGAGCACCTTGCCGGTGATGATAGTGCCGTCGATCGTCGTCATGAGCCGGATCTGCTCGAGGTCGTCGGTGACCACGTCGCAGTCCGCGGGCCCTTCCGTGGCGCAGCGGTCATCGAAGAGGAGCGTGGACTTGCCGACGAGGCTGTAGGCCGTCTGCTTCAGGTGCCCGAGCTGCTTGGCTTCCGTATCGGTGTTGATGGCGCCGACCTGCGTTGCGATGTAGCGCAGCACGAGCGGCGGATCCCCGTCGAACGAGGCGTTGGCATAGTTGGCAGGAACGAAGGCGTAACAGACACCGGTGGCAGAAGCGATGTTCGGCGTTAGCGCTGCGAGGGCAAGGCCGACGCCGGCGGCCAGGGCGCGAGAGTGATGCTTCATTTGCGGTTTCCCCCTTTAGGGAACGCGTGTTATTTGTCGACTTCTTGCGAGCCGCCCGCTATCTACTCCCTTGGCGGAACACTCCTTGCGGAAATGCTCCTTGCGTGCCGGGTTTCCCCACGGTTGCGAGGCGGAGTGTAGTCCTGCCGTTTTCCAGCGCAAGAACATTTGTGCCGCGCGTTTGCGGCGATGCGCGCGGATTTTTTTCGCGGGCTCGCGATATGTCAAATGAGGAACGTTTCCGCGGAAACGTGTTCGCGCTGCGTGCGTGCGGCGCGGGCGGGGCCGTGTTTTGTGGGTTTTTGGGG
>DASSUY010000301.1:0-2047 GCA_035706525.1 Steroidobacteraceae bacterium | reverse complement strand
GGGCGGCGGCGAGGGCCGCGGCCATGCCCGCGATTTCGGCGGGCTCGAGCGCGAGCCCCGACACCAGGACGCGCCCGACGAGCACCAGGGCCATGGCGCCGGCGGCCAGCGCCAGGGCCCGTCGTGGCGCGAGCTCGCCGGCCATCAGGATCAGCGCGAGCCAGGCGAGGAGATGCGAGAGGAACGCTGCAGGCGCGAAGGCGAAGCTCGCAAGCGGCGCAAGGCCTGCGGCCCATTCCGCGGGGTCGATGGCGAAGGCGAAGGGCGCGAGCCGCCACCCCAGCCACGAGAAGAGGAGCGCGGCCGCGACCGGATGGCGCAGGAAGCCCGCGACCGGCGAGCGGTCGAGGCGCTCGCGCGTGCGCGCGATCGCGAGCGCGAGCCAGGCGCCGGCGAAGGCGCCGGCGGTGTTGCAGGCGAAGTCCGCGAGGCTCGCGACGCGCCGGGTCTCGAAGAGCTGCGCCGACTCGATCAGGAAGGAGAGCGCCGCGGCGGCAAGCGTCGCGACGGCGACCGCGAGGGCGGCGCCGAGGCGCTGCCGCAGGAGCCAGCAGAGGCAGGTCCCGAGCGGCAGGTAGAGCAGCACGTTCGCCGCGACGTCGCTGCGGGTCGTGCCGGCGCGCGGCAGCGTGCCGAGCCGCGCGAGGCCGCCGGTCTCCAGGGAGAAGCGGAACGGGTACAGCGACCCGAAGACGATCAGGAAGACGATGACGGCCAGCAGCCAGGCGACGACGCGCCGGCCCGGGGCGATCATGCGCTCACCCGAGCCGCACCGAACGGCGGAGCCCGAGGACCTCCTCGCCGCGCAGGGGCCGGAACTGCCCGCGCGGCAGGCGGCCGAGGGCGAGGCTCCCGAGGGCGACGCGCTCGAGGCTGCGCACCTTCAGGCCGACGCGCGCGAACAGCCGTCGGATCTCGCGGTTCTGGCCTTCGGTGAGCGTCACGGAGACGAGCGAGAGGTCGCCGCGGCGGCGGTCCTTCGTCCGCTTCAGCACCCGCACGGACTGCATGCGCGCGCGCTTCGCGCCGCCCTCGCGCGAGCCCTCGTCGGCGAGGAACACGCCCTTCGTGAGCTGCGCGAGCGCCGGCGCCGTCAGCGCGCCCTGCACGAGCACGCGGTATTCCTTTGCGATGCCGGAACTCGGGTGGGCGAGGCGGTGCGCGAGCTCGCCGTCGTTCGTGAGGAGCACGAGCCCCGTCGAGTCCGCATCCAGCCGCCCGACGGGATAGACGCGCTCGCCGCGCGGCACGGCGCCGCGCACCATGTCCACGACGTTCGCGCGCCCGCCCGGGTCGCGCGCGGTCGAGATCACGCCCTTGGGCTTGTTCAGCATGAAGTAGAGTCGCGGGCGCGGGCCGGTGCCCGGCCGCCCGCGTAGGGCGACGATCTCGCCGTCGAGCTCGATGAGGTCGCGCGCGGGATCGACGAGGCAGGGGAGCGCGGTGACGCGCCGTCCATTGACGCGAAGGCGCCCAGCCCGCACCGCGAACTCCGCGTCGCGGCGCGAGAAGACGCCGGCCTCGGCGAGCGCCTTCTCGATGCGCTCGCCCTGCGCCGCCGGCGGGGGCGCGGGCCGCCGCCCGGCACGGCGGGGTTCGCGCGGGCTGTCAGGAAATCTCGGGTCGCGCATGATCGGGCTCGAAGGCCCCGGCGGGGCCCGAGCCACCGATCATAGGGTGTCGCGCGCGGGTCGGCACGGCCTGCGCGGGCCCTGCCGGGCGAACGTCAGCCGACTTTGGCGCCGGGCTTCAGCACCCAGACCTTGCACCAGCCGGCCGCGGCGACGACCTTGCCCGCGAAGATGTTGCAGGGGCCGGCGGCCGCGCCGGCCTTGCCGGTGTACTGCATGCAGTTGGCGCAGTGCTGTCCGGGCTTGTAGTTCGGGTTCGCCTTCGGGTCCACCTTCTTCGCGTCGGCGACGTAGCCGAGGGACTTCGCCGTCGGGTCGCTCTCCGAGAGCATCTCGGCATCGGCGGTGTGCGCCAGGAGGCTGGCGGCGGGCACGGCGGCGAGGCCTGCGATCGCGTTCCGGAGCAGGCGCCTGCG
>DASSUY010000300.1:0-7610 GCA_035706525.1 Steroidobacteraceae bacterium | reverse complement strand
GCGCTCGCGCTTGCCGCGTGAGCTGTTCATCACGCTCGTGCCGCTGTTGAGCGTCCCGGAGTAGACCCGAAAGAACGTCAGGTTGCCGACGAACGGGTCGTTCAGGATCTTGAACGCGAGCGCGGAGAACGGCGCGGCGTCGTCGGACTTGCGCGAGGCCTCCTGGCCGTCCTCGGTCTGGCCCTTGACGTCCGGCACCTCGATCGGCGAGGGCATGAAGTCGATGACCGCGTCGAGCACGGCCTGCACGCCCTTGTTCTTGAAGGCCGAGCCGCAGGTCACGATGCAGATCTCGTTCCGGATCGCGCGCTCGCGCAGGCCCTTCTTGATCTCCTCGAGCGAGAGCTCCTCGCCCTCGAGGTACTTGTGCAGCAGCTCCTCGTTGCCCTCGGCGGCGGCCTCGATCAGCTTGCCGCGGTACTCGTCGCACTGGGCCTTCATGTCCGCGGGGATGTCGCGGTACTCGAAGCGCATGCCCTGCGACTCCTCGTCCCACCACACGGACTTCATGCGGATCAGGTCGACGACGCCCGCGAAGTTCTCCTCGGCGCCGATCGGCAGCTGGATCACGACCGGGTTGCCCTTCAGGCGCGTGCGGATCTGGTCCACGCAGCGCAGGAAGTTCGCGCCTGCGCGGTCCATCTTGTTCACGAACGCGATGCGCGGGACCCTGTACTTGTTCATCTGCCGCCAGACCGTCTCGGACTGGGGCTGGACGCCGGACACGGCGCAGTACACGGCGACCGCCGAGTCGAGGACGCGCAGCGAGCGCTCCACCTCGATCGTGAAGTCGACGTGGCCGGGGGTGTCGATGATGTTGATGCGGTGCTCGGGGAAGTGGCCGTCCATGCCCTTCCAGAAGCAGGTCGTCGCCGCGGCCGTGATCGTGATGCCGCGCTCCTGCTCCTGCTCCATGTAGTCCATGACGGCGGCGCCGTCGTGGACCTCGCCGATCTTGTGCGAGACGCCCGTGTAGAACAGCACGCGCTCGGTCGTCGTCGTCTTTCCGGCGTCGATGTGCGCGGAAATGCCGATGTTGCGATAGCGTTCGATGGGCGTGGTTCTGGGCATGGTCGTATCCGTTACCAGCGATAGTGCGCGAAGGCCTTGTTGGCCTCCGCCATCCGGTGCGTGTCCTCGCGCTTGCGCACGGCGGTGCCGCGGTTCTCGGCGGCGTCCATCAGCTCGTGCGCGAGCCGGTGGGCCATGGACTTCTCGCTGCGCGCGCGAGCGGCCTCGATCAGCCAGCGCATCGCGAGCGTCTGCCGGCGGGCCGGGCGGACCTCGACCGGCACCTGGTAGGTCGCGCCGCCGACGCGGCGGGACTTCACCTCGACCGCGGGCTTCACGTTCTCGAGCGCGTTCGAGAGCACCTCGAGCGCGGCATCGCCGCGGAGGTTGGTCTTCTCCGTGATGCGGTCGATCGCGCCGTAGACGATGTGCTCTGCGGCGGACTTCTTGCCGCTCGACATGACCATGTTCATGAACTTGGCCAGCATCTCGCTCCCGAACTTGGGGTCGGGAAGGACGACGCGGGTCGGCGCGGAGGTGCGACGGGACATCTGTTGGCTCCGTGGTTACTTCTTCGGGCGCTTGGCGCCGTACTTGCTGCGGCCCTGCTTGCGGTCGTTGACGCCGGCGCAGTCGAGCGTGCCGCGGATCGTGTGGTAGCGGACGCCCGGGAGGTCCTTCACGCGGCCGCCGCGGATCATGACCACCGAGTGCTCCTGCAGGTTGTGGCCCTCGCCGCCGATGTAGCTCGTGACCTCGTAGCCGTTCGTCAGGCGCACGCGGCAGACCTTGCGCAGCGCCGAGTTCGGCTTCTTCGGCGTCGTCGTGTAGACGCGCGTGCAGACGCCGCGCCGCTGCGGCGAGCGCTGCAGCGCCGGCACCTTCGACTTGTACGTGGCGGCCACGCGGCCGCCGCGGATCAACTGGTTCGTGGTCGACATCGTCCTTCGATCCCCGCGTGGTCCGCGTTAGCGGACGCATGAAACGCCGGGCCGCCCAGTGGCGGCCCGGATACATGTTGTATGGCGATTCCGCCCCACCCGTTGCAGGGGGTGGGGGCCGAAAAGGCCCGCGATTGTAGAAACCCGCCCTCCGGACTGTCAAGAACGCTTTGGGATCACTTCCGGAGCGTGGCCCGGCCTGCTCCCACATTGGGCTAGCCCGTTGATTTATCAAGCTTTCCTGACGCATACAGACGGGCGATCGCGAGCGCCGTCGGGTAGGGCTCCGGGGCGTCGCGATTGGTCAGCAGGACGACCGTCAGCCGGCGGCCCGGGAAGCGGAGGATGACGTTCCGGAAGCCCACGGTTTCGCCCGAATGCCACAGGCAATCCCCGGTGATCCGCCAGCCGAAGCCGTATTGCACTGCGGGATCGTCGCTTCGCGTCGCCGGGGCGAAGGCGAGGCGCCGCGATTCCCCGGACAGTAGCCGGGCGTCGTAAAGCGCGGCGTCCCACTGCCGCAGGTCGTCGATCGAGGAGTAGACGCCCCCGTCGCCGAGCACGGCGGTCGTCGGCCCCTGGTCGTCCCGCCGCCAGGCGCCCGGCTCGCCGCCGTGGCCGAAGGCGCGCCGGGGGACGGTGTCGAGGCCCGCCCGGTAAGCGAGCGTCCCCGCCATGCCGAGCGGCCTGAAGATGCGCTCGCGCAGGAAGTCTGCAAAGGGCCGGCCCGCGGCGCGCTCGACGACGAGCGCGAGCAGCGCATAGCCGCCGTTGCTGTAGCGCCAGGCGCTGCCGGGCGGGAACAGGAGGCGGGGCTCCCCCTCGAGCAGCGCGAGCACGTCGGCATCCGCGAGCTGCGCCGTCGCGCCGGGCGCCATCAGGTCCTCGTAGTCCACGAGACCCGAGGTGTGCGAGAGCAGGTGGCGGATCCTGATCCCCGCCGCGGCGGGCGGGAGCGAGGGCAGCCAGCGGCGCGCCGGGTCGTCGAGGCGGAGCCGGCCGTCCTCGGCGAGGAGCAGGACGGCGGCGGCCGTGAACTGCTTCGTGAGGGAGGCGAGGCGGAAGTTCGTCGCGGGAGTCACGGGCTCGCAGGCATCGAGGTCGGCGAGCCCGAGGCCGCGTCGCACGAGGTCGCGCCCGTCCCGCACGACGAGGAGCGCCGCGCCCGGCACCGGGCCGTCGTAGTCGCGAAGGAGCGCCAGGGCCGGCCCGTCCATGCGGATCACGGTATCATCGCCGCCAACCGATGAAGACCCCCGCCTCGCGCGTCATGGCCGCGCTCGTCCTCGGTGCGGCCGCCGGGCTCGCGCTGGAGGCCTTCGATCCCGCCGCCGCCGCCAAGGCCATCGCGATCGCGAGGCCCGTCGGCCGGCTCTGGCTGAACGCACTGCAGATGACGGTGGTCCCGCTCGTCGTCGCGCTCGTGGTCCTCGGCGTCAACACGGCGCGCGACGCCGCGGCCTCGGGGCGGATCGCGCGCAACGCCCTGCTCGCCTTCGTCGCCTTCCTCGCGGGCGGGGCCGCGCTCTCGGCGCTGCTCGCCCCCACGCTGTTCTCGCTGTTCCCGCGCGAGGCGGGCCTCGCGCAGTCGCTGCAGGCGGCGATCGGGGCCGGGGTCCCGGCCGGGGGGTTCGGCGGCTTCGGCGAATGGCTCTCGGGCGTCGTGCCGGTCAACGCGATCGCGGCTGCCGCGGAGGGGGCGATGCTGCCGCTCGTCGTGTTCTCGCTGATGCTCGGCTTTGCGCTGACGCGCATCGCGCCCGAGCGGGGCGCGCGGCTGACGGACTGGTTCCAGGCGATCGCGGACGCGCTGATCGTGATCGTCGGCTGGGTGCTGTGGGTCGCGCCGCTCGGCGTGTTCGCGCTCGTGCTGGTCGTCTGCGCGAGCATCGGCGGCGTGGTGCTCGGGCTCCTCGGCGCCTACATCGCCGTGGCCTGCTCCGTGTACCTGTCGATCATCGCGCTCCTCTACGTCGCCGCGCGCGTCGGCGCCGGCGAGCCGGTCCGGCGGTTCGCAGCCGGCATCCTGCCGGCCCAGGCGATCGCCGCGAGCACGCAGTCCTCGCTCGCCTCGCTGCCGGCGATGCTCGACTGCGCCCAGTCGCGGCTCGGCTACGGGCGGGAGGTCACGGGCCTCGTGCTGCCGATGGCGGTGACCTTGTTCCGGGTCACGAGCCCCGCGCAGTACGTCGCGGTGGCGTCCTTCGTCGCCTGGGCCTACGGCCTCGAGCTGTCGGCGCTGCAGCTCGCGATGGGCGCGGCGCTCGCGGTCGTGATCAGCCTGGGGTCGGTCGGGCTGCCGGGACAGGTGAGCTTCATGGCGACGAACCTGCCGGTCGTGCAGGCGATGGGGCTGCCGGCGGACCCGCTCGGGCTCCTCCTGGCCGTCGACACGATCCCGGACGCGGTCGCGACGACCGGCAACGTCACCGGGGACCTGACGGCGACGGCGATCGTCGCGCGCCGGTCCCGGTAGACGCGGCCGGGGCGGCTACTCCCCGACCGCCTCCTGCACCGCCGACTCCTCGTTCGCCACCTCGCCGCTGGACGTCTCCAGGAAGCCGCGGTGCCCCTCGTCGCCGCCGCGCTTGCGGCGCTGCGCGTGGAAGGAGAAGCCGGTGCCCGCCGGGATGAGCCGGCCGACGATGACGTTCTCCTTGAGCCCGCGCAGGTCGTCCTTGATGCCGCGGACGGCCGCGTCGGTCAGCACGCGCGTGGTCTCCTGGAAGGAGGCCGCGGAGATGAACGAGTCGGTCTGCAGCGAGGCCTTCGTGATGCCGAGCAGCATCGGCTCGAACACCGCGGGCTGCTTGCCCTCGGCGACGAGGCGGTCGTTGAGCTCGAGGATGCGCGCGCGCTCGAGCTGCTCGCCGCGCAGCAGCGACGAGTCGCCGGACTCGCGGATCTCGACCTTGCGCAGCATCTGCCGGACGATGACCTCGATGTGCTTGTCGTTGATCTTGACGCCCTGCAGCCGGTACACGTCCTGGATCTCGCGGGTCAGGTAGTTCGCGAGCGCGGCGACGCCCTGCAGGCGCAGGATGTCGTGCGGGTTCGGCTCGCCCTCCGCGATCACCTCGCCCCGCTCCACGTGCTCGCCCTCGAACACGTTGAGCTGGCGCCACTTCGGGATCAGCTCCTCGTAGCGCTCGTTGTTCTCGCCGGTGATCACGAGGCGGCGCTTGCCCTTGGTCTCGCGGCCGAAGCTCACGGTGCCCGTCACCTCGGCGAGGATCGCGGGCTCCTTGGGCTTCCTGGCCTCGAACAGGTCCGCGACGCGCGGCAGGCCGCCGGTGATGTCGCGGGTCTTCGAGGACTCCTGCGGGATGCGGGCGATGACGTCGCCGACGGACACCTTGGCGCCGTCCTCCAGGGACACGAGCGCGCCGGCCGGCAGCGTGTAGACCGCCGGGATGTCGGTGTTCGCGAAGGTGACTTCCTTGCCCTTGGCGTTCACGAGCTTCAGCACCGGGCGCAGGTCGCGGCCGGCCGCGGCGCGCTGCTTCGGGTCGAGCACCTCGACCGACGACAGGCCCGTGACCTCGTCCACCTGCGACTGCACGGTGACGCCGTCCACGAAGTCGATGAACTTCAGGAAGCCCGCCACCTCGGTGACGACCGGGTGGGTGTGCGGGTCCCAGTTCGCGACGATCTGGCCGGGCAACACCGCCGTGCCCTCGTCCGCGACGATGGTCGCGCCGTAGGGGATCTTGTAGCGCTCGCGCTCGCGGCCGAACTCGTCGATCACGCCGATCTCGCCGGAGCGTGAGGTCGTGACGAGGTGGCCCTTCTCGTGGCGCACGGACTTGACGTTGTGGAAGCGCAGCGTGCCCTTGCCCTTGATCTCGACCAGCGAGACCGCGGCCGCGCGGGAGGCCGCGCCGCCGATGTGGAAGGTGCGCATCGTGAGCTGCGTGCCCGGCTCGCCGATCGACTGCGCGGCGATCACGCCGACCGCCTCGCCGATCGAGATCAGGCGCCCGCGCGCGAGGTCGCGCCCGTAGCACATCGCGCAGACCCCGTAGCGCACGTCGCAGGTGATCGGCGAGCGCACGGTGATCTGGTCGACGCCGTGCTGCTCGAGCTCCTGCACCCATTTCTCGTCGATCAGAGTGCCCGCCGCGACCAGCACCTCGTCGGTGCCGGGCTTCGGCACGTCCTTCGCGGCCACGCGGCCGAGCACGCGCTCGCCGAGGCCCTCGACGACGTCGCCGCCCTCGACGATCGGCGTCACCTCCAGGCCGTTCGCCGTGCCGCAGTCCGTCGTCGTGACGACGAGGTCCTGGGCGACGTCGACCAGCCGGCGCGTCAGGTAGCCCGAGTTCGCGGTCTTCAGCGCGGTGTCGGCGAGGCCCTTGCGCGCGCCGTGCGTCGAGATGAAGTACTGCAGGACGTTCAGGCCCTCGCGGAAGTTCGCGGTGATCGGCGTCTCGATGATCGACCCGTCCGGCTTCGCCATCAGGCCGCGCATGCCGGCCAGCTGGCGGATCTGCGCCGCGGAGCCGCGCGCGCCGGAGTCGGCCATCATGAAGATGGAGTTGAACGAGCCCTGCTGCACCTTCTGGCCCTTGCGGTTCACGGCCTCCTCGTGGCGCAGCTGGTCCATCATGGCCTTGCCGATCTGGTCGTTCGTGCGCGACCAGATGTCGACGACCTTGTTGTAGCGCTCGCCGTTCGTGACGAGGCCGGACTCGTACTGGTCCTGGATCTCCTTGACCTCCTTCTCGGCGGTCGCGAGGATCTTCTGCTTCTGCGGCGGAACCATCATGTCGTCCACGCCGATCGAGATCGCCGCGCGGGTCGCGTACGAGAAGCCGGTGTACATCAGCCGGTCGGCGAAGATCACGGTCTCCTTGAGGCCGAGCGCGCGGTAGCAGGAGTTGATGACCGCCTGCACGCGCTTCTTCGTCATGTCCTGGTTCACGAGGTCGAACGAGAGGCCGCGCGGGAGCAGCTCGGACAGGAGCGCCCGCCCGACGGTCGTCTTGACCAGCCGGCGCTTCTCCTTCAGCGAGCCGTCCGGGCCCCTGGCCCACTCGACGATGCGCACCTTCACCGAGGCGTGCAGGTCGGCCGTGCGCGTCTCGTGCGCGCGGTGCGCCTCGCGCACGTCCGCGAAGACCATGCCCTCGCCCTTCGCCCCGGCGCGCTCGCGCGTCAGGTAGTAGAGGCCGAGCACGACGTCCTGCGACGGCACGATGATCGGGTCGCCGTTGGCGGGCGAGAGGATGTTGTTCGAGGACAGCATCAGCGCGCGCGCCTCGAGCTGCGCCTCGAGCGACAGCGGCACGTGGACCGCCATCTGGTCGCCGTCGAAGTCCGCGTTGAACGCGGTGCATACGAGCGGGTGCAGCTGGATCGCCTTGCCCTCGATCAGCACCGGCTCGAAGGCCTGGATGCCGAGGCGGTGCAGCGTCGGCGCGCGGTTCAGCAGCACCGGGTGCTCGCGGATCACCTCCTCGAGGATGTCCCACACCTCCGGGCCCTCGCGCTCGACCAGGCGCTTGGCCGCCTTGATCGTCGTCGCCAGACCACGGCGCTGCAGCTTGGAGAAGATGAACGGCTTGAACAGCTCGAGCGCCATCTTCTTCGGCAGACCGCACTGGTGCAGCCGCAGCTCGGGACCGACGACGATGACGGACCGGCCGGAGTAGTCGA
>DASSUY010000299.1:0-6516 GCA_035706525.1 Steroidobacteraceae bacterium | reverse complement strand
GGCGGGCGACAGGTCATCGAAGAGATAGGCGCGCAGCATCGGCTCGCGCGACACGCCGGTGTCGTGACCCTTCAGCCACTGGTCCCACCAGCGCAGTGCGACCTGCAGGAAGCCCCAGGCCGGCCCGGGCGGCCGGTTCTCGAATCCGAACTGGTGAGCGTGCGGGCCGATGATGCCGATGCGCGGCACCGTCAAATTCTCGAGCAACCGGGGGATTGCATTCGAGTAGCCGTCGAGCCAGCCCCCGACTGCCATGACCGGGCACTGGATGGCGCCGAAGTCCTCGTTGACGGAGCCGTGCTTCCAATAGGCATCGCGGTCAGGATGGTCCATCCAGGTCGCGGCTGGGGGCGACACGGCGTCGAGGCGTTGCAGCCAGTTGCTGCGCCATTCGGGGCCCATGGTCTTTGGGTCTCCCGGCATAGGAAGGATCGAAAGGAAATACGTGCCCCAGTCGAGATTGTCGACCAGCAGGCAGCCGCCCATGTAGTGCATGTCGTCGGCGTATCGGTCGTCCGTCGAGCAGGACGTGATGATCGCCTTCAAGGCGGGAGGGCGAAGCGCGGCGACCTGCAGCGCGTTGAAGCCGCCCCAGGATACGCCGAACATGCCGACCGCGCCGCTGCACCACGGCTGTGCCGCCAGCCACGCTATGACCTCCAGCGCATCCTGCTGCTCCTGGAGTTCGTACTCGTCGCGCATGACGCCGAACGAATCACCCGAGCCGCGCAAGTCCACGCGGATGCTCGCGTAGCCGTGGCTTGCGAAGTAATGGTGGATCGGCTCGTCCCGCGCGCGCGTGAGGTCCCGCTTGCGGTAGGGCAGGAATTCGAGCAGTGCCGGCACCGGTTCGGCATGCGCGTCCGTCGGCAGCCAGAGCCGCGCTGCGAGCTTCTCGCCCGACGGGAGCGGGATCCACAGTCCCTCTTCGCGCACCTCGAGGCGCGTGCCGTCCACTAGCGCGCCCTGCACAGTCGGATGTTGGTCATGAAGGGAGTCCTCGGATCGGGGATGGGGAGATCGAAGAAGGCCCGACGCCAGTATACCTATAACGTTAAAGTTCACGCATTCCCGAGGGTGCCCGACGCGAAGGGAACCGGGCGGTGCCGCGCGGCGGAACGCCGGCGGCGCGGGCGTCACGGCGCCTGCGCGCTCCGCCGGCCCGGCGCCCGCAGCAGGTCCCGCCAGGCGCGGAACGGCGCGACCACGTTCTGCGTGAAGCTCCGGCACTCGGCCTGCTCCTCGGGCGCGAGCCCCCAGGGCGTCGGCTCGTCCGGCTCCGGGATGTAGAGCGTCCCGAACATGCGGTCCCAGAGGCTCGTCACGGCGGCCAGGTTCGTGTCCAGGTGCTGCGGCAGGTAGCTGTGGTGCGTGTGGTGCATCGCGGGGCTCTGCAGCCACTTCTCGAGCCAGCGCGGGTAGCGGAACTGCACGTGGTAGTGGCGGAACGCGCCGTTGAACCCGAACAGCAGCGAGAACAGCCCGATGTCGAACACCGTGATCGCCTTGATGCTGCCCGCGGACAGCCAGGCGAACACGGCCGCCGGGAAGGCGTAGCCGATCGCGGCCGCGGAGGAATACAGCGGCCCCTCGAGCACGTGCTCCCGGTAGCGCGTCAGCGGCGTCAGCACCTCCGCCGAATGGTGCACCTTGTGGATGGCCCAGAGCGCCGGGACCTTGTGCTCGGCGTAGTGCAGCAGGAAGAACGTGAAATCGTAGCTGAGCAGCAGCACGAGGCTGTAGAACAGCATCCAGGCGAGATTGGGCTCGATCGCGGGACCCGCGCCGAAACCGGCCGTGAGCGCGCCGATGACGCTGCGCTCGATGAAGGGCCCGAGCGAGCCGAGCAGCAGCAGCGCCCAGACCGGGTACAGCGCGCGCTCGAGGACCCAGAGCCAGACGTCCACGCGCGCGGACACGTGCGTATAGATGTCGCGCGGAAGGAGGAACTCGAGGAGCCCGCTCGGCCGCTCGCGGCCGTCGGCGCCCTTCGCGCCGCGCCCCTTGCGCACGAGGTAGATTGCGAGCGCGATCGCGACCATGAACAGCAGCCAGTTCCAGCGCAGGTCGCGCGGCACGTTGGCCGCGAGCGTCTCCCACACGCGCGGCCCGTACTGCTCCAACAGCTCGGTGAAGGGCCCCGTGGCCGTATTCCCGCCCCCCTCAGCCATCGGCCGACTTTACCAACGCCGGCCGGGGGCGCGCAAAAAGGAAAGGCCCCGTCGGCGGGGCCTTTCGCTCGCCATCCGCTCGTCCGCGCTCAGAGCAGCGGCACGAGCAGCAGCGCGACGATGTTGATGATCTTGATCAGCGGGTTGATCGCCGGGCCCGCGGTGTCCTTGTAGGGATCGCCCACGGTGTCGCCGGTCACGGCCGCCTTGTGCGTCTCGGAGCCCTTGCCGCCGAAGTTGCCTTCCTCGACGTACTTCTTGGCGTTGTCCCAGGCGCCACCGCCCGTGCACATCGAGATCGCGACGAAGAGGCCGGTGACGATCGTGCCGATCAGCACGCCGCCGAGCGCGCGGACTCCGGCCCCGGGGCCGAGCAGCGCGTTCATGCCGAAGCCGACGACCACCGGGATCAGGATCGGCAGCAGCGAGGGCACGATCATCTCCTTGATCGCGGCGCGCGTCAGCATGTCGACGGCGCGGGAGTAGTCGGGCTTGCCCGTCCCCTCCATGATGCCCTTGATCTCCTTGAACTGGCGGCGCACCTCGACCACCACGGAGCCCGCCGCGCGGCCGACCGCCTCCATCGCCATCGCGCCGAAGAGGTAAGGCACGAGGCCGCCGATGAAGAGGCCGATGATCACCGCCGGGTCGGAGAGGCTGAAGGCCTCGAGCTTGCCCGCGATCTCGAGGTTGTGCGTGTAGTCGGCGAACAGCACGAGCGCCGCGAGGCCGGCCGAGCCGATCGCATAGCCCTTCGTCACCGCCTTTGTGGTGTTGCCGACCGCGTCCAGCGCGTCGGTGACCTTGCGCACTTCCTTCGGCAGGCCGCCCATCTCGGCGATGCCGCCGCCGTTGTCCGTGATCGGCCCGTAGGCGTCGAGCGCGACGATCATGCCCGTCATCGACAGCATGGCGGTCGCGGCGATCGCGATGCCGTAGAGCCCGTGCAGCTCGTACGCGCCCCAGATCGCGGCGCAGATCGCGAGCACGGGCAGCGCCGTCGACTTCATCGACACGGCGAGGCCCGCGATCACGTTCGTGCCGTGGCCGGTCTGCGAGGCCGCCGCGACGTAGCGCACGGGCTTGAACTCCGTCGAGGTGTAGTACTCGGTGATCCAGATCATCGCGGCGGTCAGGCCGAGCCCGATCAGCGCGCAGCCGTACAGCGACATCGCCTCGGCGCCCAGCATGGACTTCGTGATGGGGTAGTAGGCGGCGGCGGCGATGATGCCGGAGACGATCACGCCGCGGTACAGCGCGCCCATGATCTTGCCGCCCCCGCTGACCTTCACGAAGAAGGTGCCGACGATGGAGGCGACGATGGAGACGGCGCCGAGCACGAGCGGGTAGAGGACCGCGGCGTCGCCCAGGTCCTTCATCATGAGTCCCGCGAGCAGCATGGTCGCGACCACCGTGACCGCGTAGGTCTCGAACAGGTCGGCCGCCATGCCGGCGCAGTCGCCGACGTTGTCGCCGACGTTGTCGGCGATCACCGCGGGGTTGCGCGGGTCGTCCTCGGGGATGCCGGCCTCGACCTTGCCGACGAGGTCCGCGCCGACGTCCGCGCCCTTCGTGAAGATGCCGCCGCCGAGGCGGGCGAAGATCGAGATCAGCGAGCCGCCGAAGGCGAGCCCGACGAGCGCGTGCAGCGCGCGGTCGGAGTCGCCGGTGAGGCGGAGCATCACGAGGTAGTAGGCCGCGACCCCGAGGAGCCCGAGGCCGACGACCAGGAGGCCCGTGATGGCGCCGCCGCGGAAGGCGACCTGCAGCGCCGGGTTCAGGCCGACGCTGGCCGCGTGGGCCGTGCGCACGTTGGCGCGCACCGAGACGTTCATGCCGATGTAGCCTGCCGCGCCCGAGAGCGCCGCGCCCACCGCGAAGCCGATGGCGGTGTACCAGTCGAGCGCGAACCCGAGAACGACGAGGAGCAGCGCGCCGACGATCGCGATCGTCGTGTACTGCCGGGTCAGGTAAGCCCCCGCGCCCTGCTGGATCGCCGCGGCGATCTCCTGCATGCGGGCGCTGCCCGCGGGCTGCGCGAGGATCCAGCGCGCCATGAAGACGCCGTACAGTACCGCCACCACGCCGGCCGCGATCGCGAGCCAGAGCGCATTCTGCATCAGCATGGATGAACTCCCTGGAAACCCCGAATTATACCGTGAAATCCGTGGACAGCCGGCGCTTCACGCGCGCGCCCTTCAGCCGCGCGTAGCGCGGGATGCCCTTTTCATAAGGCGGATAGGACTCGCCCTCGATCAGCGGCTCGAGGTAGCGGCGCGCGGCCGCCGTGATGCCGAAGCCGTCCCCGGTGATGAACTCGCGCGGCACCATCTTCTCCTTGTTGGCGACCGCCTCGATCGCGACGGAGGAGATGTCCCAGCGGTAGGGCTTCGACGACTTGCGCCGGATCACCGGCATCACCGCGTTCGCGCCCTCGAGCGCGAGCTCGACCGCCGCCTTGCCGACCGCGTAGGCCTGCTCGACGTCCACGCGGGAGGCGATGTGCCGCGCCGCGCGCTGCAGGTAGTCGGCGAGCGCCCAGTGGTACTTGTAGCCGTGCGCCTGCTTGACCATCTGCGCGAGCGTCGGCGCGACGCCGCCGAGCTGCACGTGGCCGAAGGCGTCCTTCGTCCCCATGTCCGACAGGAACTTGCCGTCGGCGTCGCGCGTGCCCTCGGAGGCGACGACGACGCAGTAGCCCTTCGCGTCGACGGTCTCCTTGACGCGCGCGAGGAACTTCTCGCGGTCGAAGGCGACTTCCGGGAACAGGATGATGTGCGGCGGGTCGCCGGCCTTTCGCGCGGCGAGGCCGCCGGCGGCGGCGATCCAGCCCGCGTGGCGGCCCATGACCTCGAGGATGAAGACGCGCGTCGAGGTCCGCGCCATCGAGGCGACGTCGAGCGAGGCCTCGAGCGTCGAGACCGCGACGTACTTCGCGACCGAGCCGAAGCCGGGGCAGCAGTCGGTGACCGGCAGGTCGTTGTCGACGGTCTTGGGGATGCCGATGCAGGCGATGGGGTAGCCGGACTGCGCGCCGAGCTGGCTGAGCTTCAGCGCGGTGTCCATCGAGTCGTTGCCGCCGTTGTAGAAGAAATAGCCGATGTCGTGCGCGCGGAACACCTCGATGAGGCGCTCGTACTTCGCGCGGTCGCGCTCGAGGTCCTTGAGCTTGTAGCGGGCCGAGCCGAAGGCTCCGGCGGGCGTGTGCTTCAACGCGCGGATCGTCGCGGCGCTCTCGCGGCCCGTGTCGATGAGGTCCTCGGTCAGCGCGCCGACGATGCCGTCGCGGCCGGCGTAGAGCCTCCCGATGCGGTTCCGGTGCCGGCGGCAGGCCTCGATGACCCCCGCGGCGGTCGCGTTGATGACGGCCGTGACCCCGCCCGACTGGGCATAGAGGGCATTCCGTGGCCCGGGCCTGCTGCTCCTGCGTCCTGCCATTGTCAAATCCGTTCCGGCGGGGCTGCCCCGCCGCTTTGGGGGGCGAAGCATAGCCGATCCCTGCCGTTTGACGCGACTTGGCCCCGCGGGCAGGATGTGCGCCCACGGGGCGCCGGGCGCGCGGAGCGGCTTGAAAATGCGATTGGTTCTGCTTGGCGCGCCCGGTTCGGGCAAGGGCACGCAGGCTCAGCGCATGCAAGCGCGCCACGGCGTGCCCCAGGTCTCGACCGGCGACCTCCTGCGCGAGGCGGTGGCGGCGGGCACGCCGCTCGGGCGCGCCGCGAAGGCGGTGATGGACGCGGGCCAGCTCGTCGACGACGCCACCATGCTGGGCATCATCCGCGAGCGCCTCGCGCGGCCCGACGCCGCCCGCGGCTACATCCTCGACGGATTCCCGCGCACGATCCCGCAGGCGGACGGCCTCGAGGCGCTGCTCGGCGAGATCGGGCAGCCGCTCGACGCCGTCGTGCTCTTCGACGTCGACCCGGTCGTGCTCGAGAAGCGGCTCGCCGGGCGTCGCACCTGCCGCCGCTGCGGCCGCGTGTTCCACGTCGAGTCGAACCCGCCGCGGCCGGGCGACCGCTGCGTCGACGGCGGGCCGCACGACCTCTTCCAGCGCCCCGACGACAACGTCGAGACGGTCCGGCAGCGTCTCGGCGTCTATTGCGAGCGCACGCAGCCGCTCGTCGACTATTACGCGAGGAAGGGATTGCTGCGGCACATCGACGCCGACGGCAGCCTCGAGGAAGTCGACGCGCGCCTCGAAGCGGCGATCCGGCGGTAGCGCCGCTACAGCACGGACAACAGCCGTTCGCCGGCGACGCCGCGGCGCCAGCCGCGCAGCACCGGCAGGTCGCGCGCGCCGCGCGCGAGCGCCGTGAGCTCGCGCCGCGTCGCGATCACCTCG
>DASSUY010000298.1:0-11780 GCA_035706525.1 Steroidobacteraceae bacterium | reverse complement strand
TCTCGACGCCCGAGGCCTTCGGCGACATCGTGCTGAAGGCCGAGGGCCCCGAGCTCACGCGGCTCAAGGACGTAGCCCGGGTCGAGCTCGGCTCCAACAACTACGCGATCCGCTCGCTGCTCAACAACGAGGACGCCGCCGCCATCGTGATCTTCGAGGCGCCGGGCGCCAACACGGTCGCGCTGTCGAACGCGATCCGGGAGCGCATGCAGGAGCTCGAGGGCACGTTCCCCGAGGACGTGCACTGGTCGGTCGTCTACGACCCGACCGTGTTCGTGCGCGATTCCATCGCCTCGGTCATCGAGACGCTGCTCGAGGCGATCGCGCTCGTCGTGGTCGTGGTGGTCCTCTTCCTGCAGACCTGGCGCGCCTCGCTGATCCCGCTGGTCGCGGTGCCGGTGTCCATCATCGGCACGTTCGCGGTGCTGTGGCTGCTCGGCTTCTCCGTCAACGTGCTGACGCTGTTCGGCCTCGTGCTCGCGATCGGCATCGTCGTCGACGACGCGATCGTCGTGGTCGAGAACATCGAGCGCCACATCGAGGCGGGCGAGTCCCCGCGCGAGGCCGCGCACAATGCGATGAGCGAAGTCTCGGGCCCGATCGTCGCGATCACGCTCGTCCTCGCCTCCGTATTCGTCCCGCTCGCCTTCCTCGGCGGCGTGACGGGGCAGTTCTACCGGCAGTTCGCCGTGACGATCGCGGCCGCCGTGATCATCTCCGGCTTCAACTCGCTGACGCTCTCCCCGGCGCTCGCGGCCCGGCTGCTGCTGCCGCACGGCGCGCCCAAGGACGCGCTCGGGCGCTGGATCGAGCGCGTGTTCGGCCGGCCGTTCGGGGCCTTCAACCGCGTGTTCAAGCGCTTCGGGGACCGCTATTCCGGCGGCATCGGCGGCACGATCTCGCGGGCGCCGCGGCTGCTCGCCATCTACGCGGTGCTGATCGTGGTCGCGATCCTCGGGTTCCGCGCCGTGCAGGGCGGCTACATCCCGACGCAGGACAAGCAGTTCCTGTTCTCGATCCTGCAGCTGCCCGAGGCCGCGAACATCGACCGCACGGACAAGGTCATGCGGCGCATGGGCGACATCGCGATGCAGGTGCCGGGCGTCGAGAACGTCGTGCAGTTCCCGGGCCTCAACGCCGTCCACTTCGTCGCGACGCCGAACACGGGCGTGATGTTCATCGGCCTCGAACCGAGCGAGAACCGCGAGCTCGCGGCCGCCGAGATCGCGATGCGGATCAACATGGCCTACGGCCAGATCCAGGACGGCCTCGCCTTCGCGCTGATGCCGCCGCCGGTGCTCGGCCTCGGCAACGCGAACGGCATCGACTTCTACGTCGAGGACCGCAACGCCATCGGCTACGGCGAGCTCTACGGCAGCACCATGGGCCTCATCGGCGCGCTCGGCCAGACCCCGGGCTTCGACCCCATGGCGACGTTCACCTCCTACCAGGCGAACGTGCCGCAACTCGATGCCGTCGTGAACCGCACCAAGGTCAAGGAGCTCGGGCTCGCGCTGACCGACGTCTACAACACGCTGCAGGTGTACCTGGGCTCCGCCTACGTCAACGACTTCAACCTGTTCGGGCGCACGTATTCCGTGTACGCGCAGGCGGACGCCCCCTACCGCTCGAGCGTGCAGGACCTGCGCAACCTCAAGGTCCGCAACGCGCGCGGCGAGATGGTGCCGCTCGGGACCGTCGTCGACGTGCAGCCGAGCTTCGGCCCGGACCCCGTGATCCGCTACAACGGCTACGCGGCCGCCGACGTCTCCGCCGGACTGAACCCCGCGGTGCTCTCCTCCGCCGACGCCCTGGTCAAGGTCCGGCAGACCGCCGAACAGGTGCTCCCGCGCGGCATGTCCATCGAGTGGACCGGCCTCACCTACCAGCAGGTGATGCAGGGCAACTCCGCGCTGCTCGTGTTCCCGCTCTGCGTCCTGCTCGTCTACCTCGTGCTCGCGGCGCTCTACGAGAGCCTGTCGCTGCCGCTCGCGATCATCCTGATCGTGCCGCTGTGCCTGCTCTCCGCGATCGGCGGCACCTGGCTCGTCAACTTCATCCACGGGCTCTGGCTCATGGTGTTCCCGCCGTCGTACGCGCCGACCTTCCTCGACAACAACATCTTCACGAAGATAGGCCTCGCCGTGCTGATCGGCCTCGCCTGCAAGAACGCGATCCTGATCGTCGAGTTCGCGCGCGACCTCGAGGAGCAGGGCCGGGGCATCGTCGAGGCGGCGATCGAGGCCTGCCGGCTGCGGCTGCGACCGATCCTGATGACGAGCTTCGCGTTCATCGCGGGCGTCATCCCGCTCGTGTTCGCCTCGGGCGCGGGCGCCGAGGTGCGCTACGTCATGGGCATCACGGTGGTGTCCGGCATGCTCGGCGTCACGTTCTTCGGCCTCTTCTTCACGCCGGTCTTCTACGTCGTGCTGCGGAAGATCGTCGAGCGCCGGAAGGAGCGTCGCGCCGCGCGCCGCGCCGCGCAGGAGGCGGGCCATGCGTAACCGCCTCGCGGCGCTCGCGGCCGCCCTGCTCGTCGCCGCCTGCACGGTGGCGCCGCACTACGACGAGCCGGCGCAGGAGACGGCGCCGCGCTTCGACCAGTCGACGGCCGAGGCGACCTCGCAGCCGGCGGGGTCGGAGCTCTGGTCGAGATTCGGCAGCGACGAGCTCGACGCGCTGATCCAGCGCGCGATCGTCGCCAACACCACGATCGCCCAGGCGGTCGCGAGCCTCAACGAGGCGCGCGCGCTGTCGGGCCTGTCCGTCTACTCCTGGTTCCCGACCGTCGGCGCCTCGGGCCAGCGCGAGAAGGCGAAGTTCAGCACCCAGGACCCGCTCGCGCCGGGCGGCATCCGGACCGACACCTGGCGGGCGGGCTTCGACGCGAGCTGGGAGATCGACCTCTTCGGCGGGCTGCGCAACGAGTTCCGTGCCATCGACCGCCGCGTGCAGTCACGCGAGGCGCTGCTGGATGCGGCGCAGCTCTCGATCGTCGCCGAGACCGCGCAGACCTGGTTCTCGCTGATCGGCGCGCGCGAGACGCTCGCGCTCCGGCGCGACCAGCTCAGGAACCTCGAGGAGAACGTGCGCATCCTCGAGGCCCGCGTGCGGGCCGGAAGCTCGAGCGCGCTCGACCTCTCGCAGGCGGAGGCGCAGCGTCGCGCGGTCGCGGCGAGCGTCCCGCAGGCCGAGGCCGAGCTCGTGCGGCAGGAGCAGCGGCTCGCGGTGCTGACGGCCTGGCCGATCGAGACGCTGCGCGCGAACCTCTCGCCGACGACCAGGCTGCCCGCGCTGCCGGCGCTGGTCGCGACCGGCACGCCCGAGGAGTGGATGAAGCGCAGGCCCGACATCCGGGCCGCCGAGCGAGAGCTCGCCGCGACCTACTCCGACATCGGCGACGAGATGGCGGAGTACTTCCCGAAGATCACGCTGCTCGGCGGTTTCGGCTGGACCGGCACTTCCCGCGACGCGATCGGCGACGACGAGGCCGAGCGCTGGAGCTACGGGCCGGCCATCTCCTGGCGGATATTCGACTTCGGCCGCATCCACCAGCAGGTGAAGGCCGCCGAGGCGAGGCGCGACGGGCAGCTCGCCCGCTACCAGCAGACCGTGCTCGAGGCGCTGGAGGAAACCGAGAACGCCCTCGCCGGGTTCCGCACCGCGAACCAGGCGGAGGACGAGCTGCGCCTCGGCGCCGCGGCCGCCTCGGAGGCCGCCCGTCTCGCGCGCCGGCGTTACGAGGTCGGCGCGGGCGACTACCTCTCGGTGCTGATCGCGGAGCGGCAGAAGCTCGACTTCGAGGACCAGCACGTGCAGGCGGAGACCCGCCGCGCGACCGCGCTCGCGGCCGTCTACAAGGCGCTCGCCGGGGATTTCTGACCCGGCGAAGCGCCTAGTCTTCCCGGCGCTCCATCGACCTGATCTTGCCGTCCTCGATCGTGACGACCATGGCGGCCGCCTGCGACCCGCGGTCGTAGGTCCACTTCTCGACGGTGACGTAACCGCGCAGGACGTTGCCGGTGCCGTGCGCCGCCGGCCCGCGGACCTCGACCTGCTCCACCGACTTCTCCGCGGGCTCCCCGCACTTCTCGAGGAGCTCCTCGACGCTCATGTCGGGCGAGGCGATGTGCGAGCCGCAGCGGAAGGTCTCGGCGCCCGCGGGCAGCGCCATGGCCGCCGCGAGCACGAACAGGAAATGGCGCGCCCGGCGGGAGTCGAACCCACGACCTACGGCTTCGGAGACCGTCACTCTATCCAGCTGAGCTACGGGCGCGTTGTGCATGGCTGATTTTAGTGGTCCGGCGCCCCAGACGCTATAATTCGCGGATGGCCAAGCACGACCGTCATTTCATCAACGTTTTCAGCGCGGTGCTCGGGATCCTGATCGCGATCGCGCTCATCCTCATCGGCATCGCCCGGTTCGTGGACAAGGGCCCCAAGGGCGTCCGCAACACGGACGACCCGCTCCTGCAGGCCTCGGCGCACGAACGCGTCAAGCCGTTCGGCGAGGTCGCCGTGTCCGGCGAGGACAATTCGGCCAAGGAAATCGCGCCGACCGCCGTGGCGGTCGCCGCCGCGCCCGCGGCGGGCGCGGGCGCGGACCAGCCCACCGACGGCAAGACGGTCTACCAGGGCTCCTGCAATGCCTGCCACGGGTCCGGACTCCTCAACGCGCCCAAGCTCGGCGACAAGGCGGCCTGGGCGCCGCGCATCGCCAAGGGCATCGAGACCCTCGACCAGCACGCGCTCGGCGGCTTCAACCAGATGCCGGCCAAGGGCGGCAACGTCGGCCTCTCGGACGAGGCCGTGAAGGCCGCCGTCGAATACATGGTGGCGCAGGGCCGCTAACCCGTCCGGGCCGCCGGCTCCCGGTCCAGCCGGCGATAGCCGATCGCCTCCGACAATTCCCCCGTTCCCACGCAGGCGGCGCCGGCGAGGTCCGCGATCGAGCGCGCGACGCGAAGGATCCGGTGGCAGGCGCGCGCGGAGAACCCGAGGCGGCGCGAGGCGGAGTCGAGCAGCGCCCGCTCGCGCGCACCGAGGCCGCAGGCCGCATGCAGGGCCTTCGCGGGAAGCAATGCATTGACGACGCCGCGCGCCGACTGGCGCTCGCGCGCGGCATGGACGCGTGCCGCCACCGCCGCGCTCGGCTCCGGGGCGGCCGCCTCCGGCGACAGCGCCGAGTATTCGACACGCGGAACCTCGACGTGCATGTCGATGCGGTCGATGAGCGGCCCGGACAGCCGCGCGACGTAGCGCCGGACCACCGGCAGCGTGCAGCGGCAACGCCCGCTCGCGTCGCCGGCGAAGCCGCAGGGACAGGGATTCATCGCCGCCACCAGCTGGAACCGCGCCGGGAACTGGCCGCTCCAGGCCGCGCGCGCGAGGCTCACCGTCCCCGACTCCAGCGGCTCGCGCAGCGCCTCCAGCACGTCGCGGCGGTACTCGGGAAGCTCGTCCAGGAAGAGCACGCCGCGGTGCGCCAGGGAGATCTCCCCCGGGCGGAGGCGCCCGCCGCCCCCGATCACCGCGGCGGCGGAAGCGCCGTGGTGCGGCGCGCGATACGGCGGCCGACGCCATTCGGACGGCGGCGGAAGCGGGCGGACGAGCGAATGCAGCATGGCGCACTCGAGCGCCGCCGCATCGTCGAGCGGCGGCAGGACGCCCGGCAGCCGCTGCGCCAGCATGCTCTTGCCGGCGCCGGGCGGGCCGATGAACAGGAGGCTGTGTCCGCCGGCCGCCGCAATCTCGAGTGCGCGCCGCGCGGCGGCCTGGCCACGCACGTCGGCAAGGTCCGGCCCGTCGGCGACGGCGGCTGGCAGCACGCCGCCGCTGCGGAACTCGAGCCCCGCCCCGCCGCAGTGCGCATCGCGCACCGCGGCCAGCGAGACAGCCGCCGCGACGCGCGCCCCGCGCGCGACCCGCGCCTCGTCCGCATTCCCGGCCGGGACCACGAGGCGCCGCCCGTCGCGCGTCGCCTGCACCGCGGCCGCGAGCAGGCCGCGAACCGCCCGGAGCTCACCCGACAGCGAAAGCTCCCCGTAGTACTCGGTGCGCTCGAACCCGGTTGCCGGAACCTGCCGTGTCGCAGCAAGGATCGCGAGCGCGATCGCGAGGTCGTAGCGCCCGCCCTCCTTCGGCAGGTCCGCGGGCGCGAGGTTGACGGTGACGCGGCCGGGCGGAAAGCCGAAGCCGCAGTGGGCGAGCGCGGCGCGGACGCGGTCGCGGCTCTCCCGGACCGCCGTCTCGGCGAGGCCGACCATGGAGACCTGCGGGAGCCCCGCGCCGCAATGCACTTCCACGCGGACGAGCGGCGCCTCCAGCCCGAACTGGGCCCGCGTCAGGACGGTCGCGAGCGTCACGGGCGGCGGCCCGCGGCGGTCACTTCCCCGGGGGTTTCTCCAGCGCGGCGATGCGCGCCTCGAGCGCCTCGAGACGCTCGCGGCTCCGCCGCAGCACGGCGGCCTGGACGTCGAATTCCTGGCGCGTGACGAGGTCGAGTTTCGAAAGGCCCGCCTGCAGCACGGCCTTGAAGTTCTGCTCGAGGTCCGCCTTGAGCGCGGCGAGGCCGGGCGGGACCGCCTCCGCCAGCTTGCGCGCGAGCTCGTCCAGCGATTTCGGGTCGAAAGCCACGGCGTTCCTCCGCGAGGCGGACAGGATCCCGGCCGCCGCCGCGCACGTCAAGCGATCGCCCTGGGCAAGGTCTCGGCATGGCCGGCATCAACGTTAGCCGCCGCACCGCCGGCACGCGCGCGGCGTAAATGCCCGGAACGGGGCGATTTGACACCCGTGCCGGGAAGCCCCCGATTTGGCTACACTCCCGCTGGGCCGCTTCCCCAGTGTGACGGACTTCAAGGGTTTTCCGGGCGGGGGACGCCACACTGTCTTGCGCAGCCGGGGGTGGAACATGTCTCGGATCTCGACGGTCGTGTGGGCGTTGGCGTTGACGGGCGTCGCCGCTGTCGCGACGGCCGAAACCGTCTACAAGTGGGTCGATTCCGGCGGCCAGATCCATTACACGGACCTGCCGCCCCGCCAGGGCGACGCGCGCATCCTCGGCGTCTACCAGCAGGAAGCCGGCACCGTCGACGAAGAGGCCGGCGGCGTGACCGAGGAAGGCAGCGACGATTCCGCCGGCTCACCGCCGGAGCAGCCGACGACGCCCGAGCCGCCGCCGTCCGAGGCCGCCGAGCGCGCGGCCGCGGCCGACGCCGCGAAGGCGAAGGTCGAGCAGTGCAAGAAGGCCCAGGACCGCTACGAGACCTACCTCAACTCGCGGCGGCTGTTCCGGGAGACGCCGGACGGCAAGCGCGAGTACCTGACGGACAAGGAACTCAGCGACGCACGCGCCCGCGCCAAGCAGGCCGTCGACGACTACTGCAGCTGACCCTCCGCTGCGGGCAAAATGGGGCCCGCCATGAAAGCCGGCATCATCGGACTCGGCGCCATGGGACTTCCCATGGCACGCAACCTCCATCGCGCGGGGCTGCTCGAGGGCGCCTGGAACCGCACGGCCTCGAAGGCCGCGGCGCTCGCGGCCGAGACGGGCTGCCGGGCCTTCGCCTCCCCGGCCGAGCTCGCCGCCGCCTGTCCCTTCGTCGTCACCTGCATCTCCGCGGACGAGGACCTGCTCGCGGTCGTCGATGCGCTGCGCCCGACCCTGAAGAAGGGCTCGATCGTCATGGACTGCTCGACGGTCGCCGCCGACACGGCCCGCGCCGCGGCGCGCCGCATCGCCGAGGTCGGCTCGTCGTTCCTCGATTGCCCGGTGAGCGGCGGCGTCGAGGGCGCGAAGCAGGCGACGCTCGCGATCATGTGCGGCGGCGACGCGGCGGCCTTCGAGCGCGCGCAGCCGGTGCTCGCCGCGCTCGGCAAGACGATCGTGCTCATGGGCCCCTCCGGCAGCGGCCAGGCCACCAAGGCCACGAACCAGATCCTCTGCGCGGGCGCGATCCAGGCCGCCGCGGAAGCGATGGCCTTCGCGCAGGCGGAGGGGCTCCCGCTCGAGCGCGTGATCGACGTCCTCGGCAAGGGCGCCGGTTCCTCGTGGTATTTCGTGCACCGCGCGCCGTTCATGGCACGCGGCGAGTACCCGGCCGGGTTCCGGGTCCGCCTGCACGAGAAGGACCTGCGCATCTGCCGCGAGATGGCGGCGCGGCACGGCGCGAAGCTCCCGGTCGTCGAGGCGACGCTCGCCGACTACGCGCGGCTCACGGCCGACGGGCACGCCGAGGAGGACATCTCGACCGTGTTCCGGCTGAAGGCACCGCTCTTCTCCGGCGGCGGGGCGGATGGCTGAGCGCGCCGGGTTCTACCTGCCCGACTTCTGCCGGGCGCGCAGCGTCCTCGCGGTCATCCTGATCGCGGCCATCGTCGCGCTCGTCTTCACGCTCGCCCGCCACGGCGTCACCGCGAAGTTCTGGGTCGAGCTCGCGCGCATCTCGCTGTTCCTGCTCTGGGCCGCGCTCGGGACGGCCGCGCTCTGGTGCGGCGCCCGCGGGCTGCTGTCGAGGCTCGACGTGGTCTCGGGCTCCGCGTTCGCGCTCGCGATCGCGCTCGCCGTCACCGCGCTCGCGACGGGCGGCGCGATGTGGCTCGAGGACTACACCAACCGGACGCTGGGCGCGGCGGCCGTGCACCCGGACGGCGAGCGGCTGCAGGTGCTGCTGCGCAACCTCGCCGTCTGCGCCATCGCGGGGGGACTCGCGCTGCGCTACTTCTACGTCTCGCACCAGTGGCAGGTGAACGTCGAGGCCGAGGCGCAGAGCCGCGTGCGCGCGCTGCAGGCGCGCATCCGCCCGCACTTCCTCTTCAACAGCATGAACACGATCGCCTCGCTCACGCGCACGAACCCGCGCGCCGCGGAGCAGGCGATCGCCGACCTGTCCGACCTCTTCCGCGCCTCGCTCCGCGAGCACCGCGAGCGCATCCCGCTCGCGCACGAGATCGAGATCGCGCGCGCCTACGAGCGGGTCGAGCGCCTGCGCCTCGGCGACCGGCTGCAGGTCGACTGGCAGGTGGACGGGCTCCCGCTCGACGCGCAGGTGCCCGCGCTGATCCTGCAGCCCCTCGTCGAGAATGCCGTGTACCACGGCATCGAGCCGCTCGACACAGGCGGCACGATCCGCATCGTCGGGCGCCGCGACGGGCGGTTCGCGGTGATCACGATCGACAATCCCGTCGCCGAGGCCGTGGTCGCGCGGCGGCCCGGCCACCGCATCGGCCTCGACAACGTGCGCCAGCGGCTCGAGCTGATGTACCCGGGCGAGGCCGAAGTCGAGGCGATCGAGGCGCCGGGCCGCTTCGTGGTGACGATGCGGTTTCCCGCCGGCGGGGCGCCGGCATGAACCTGCGCGTGCTGGTCGTCGACGACGAGCCGCTCGCGCGCGAGCGCCTCTCCCACCTCGTCGAGGAGCTGCCCGCCGTCGAGCTCGCGGGGGTCGCCGCGAGCGGCGAGGAGGCGCTGTTGCTCGCCGGGCGCCTGCGGCCGGAAGTCGTGCTGCTCGACATCCGCATGCCCGGCATGGACGGGCTCGAGGCGGCGCGCCACCTCGCGCGCATGCCGGAGCCGCCGGCCGTGATCTTCACGACCGCCTACGACCAGCACGCGCTCGCCGCCTTCGACGCGCAGGCCGCCGGCTACCTGCTGAAGCCCGTGCGCCAGGAGAAACTCGCCGAGGCGCTCGAGCGCGCGCGGCGGCCGACGCGCGCGCAGCTGGCCCGCATCGCGGAAGGCACGGGGGGCCCGCGCACGCGCATCGCGGTGCGCGCCCGCGACGAGTTGCGGCTGATCCCGGTCGAGGACATCCGCTGCTTCATCGCCGAGCAGAAATACACGACGCTCCGGCACCGCGGCGGCGACGAGCTGATCGAGGAGCCGCTGAAGGCGCTCGAGGAGGAGTTCGCGGGGCGCTTCGTGCGCATCCACCGCAACGCGCTCGTCGCCATCGCCCACGTCGAGGGGCTCGAGCGCGACGCGGAGGGCCACCACCAGGTGCGCCTGCAGGACGGCACGACGCTGCCGGTCAGCCGCCGCCTCGCGACCGAGGTCGCGAAGACCTTGTCGGCTAGGCCGTCGCCGGCCCGGACCTGAAGCCGTCCCAGGCGCGCAGCGTGAAGGCGCCGATGCCGGCGAGGAACAGGAGTCCCCAGGCGAGGGGCCCGACGACCGGCACGTGCCGCACGAAGGCGATCGCGACGATCGCGAGCAGCAGGGACAGCGCCCGCCACCACGCCGAGTCGAGCTTCTTCGCGTCGATGCTGCCGAGCACGGTGTCCCCGAGGAACAGCGCCGCCACCAGCCAGCCGATCACCAGCAGCGCGCCGTAGGCGAAGGCGAGCAGCACCGCGAGCGGGATGCCGATCAGCGTGATCACGAGCACGACCAGCAGCACCGGCATGCCCACCAGCATCGCGAAACCGAGCGCGAGCGACTGCCAGGGCTTCTGCCGGATCGCCGCCGCGGCCTCGCGGCTGAATCGCGGCAGCAGCAACACGAGCAGCGCGCCGAGCACGAGCATGCCGAGGGAGATCGTGATGCCGCCCACGATCGTCGCGCCGTGGGAGAGGTGCTCCCAGTCCCGGCCGTCGGTGCTCTTGCGGATGCCGCCCGCGACCTGGGCCGTCGGGTCCACGCGGACGCGGCCGTCGCCGCGATAGCTCACCTTCCCGCCGATGCGGGCGCCCGGACCGAGCCGGATTTCCTCGCCCGCGAACTGCAGGTCGCCTTCCACCGTGCCGTTCACGGTCAGGCGCTCCCCGAACGCCCGCAGGTTGCCGCCCACCTGGCCGTCCACCGTCATGGAGCCGCCGGCCATGCTGGCGTCGCCGGTGACGCGGGCTTCCGGTGCGATCAGGAGCCGTCCCCCCGCCAGGCGCGCGTTGCCCTCCACGGGCGCCTCGAGCGTCACCTCCCCGCCCGCCGCGAAGAGGTTGGCGCCGATCGGCCCGCGGATCTCGACGTCTCCCCCGCTCACGAAGGCATTCCCGGCGACGGGGTCCTCGAGCTCCACGGAGCCGCCGGCCTCGAAGGCATGGTCGCCGAAGCGGGCTCGCGCGGAGTCGTCGGCGGCCGCGGTGCCCGCGGCGAGGAGTCCCAGGGCAGCGGCGGCGAGCAGGCGTTTCATGGCGTTTTCCCGATCCTGTACCAGTGGGAATCCTAGCCCCTTGACCCCGCATGGCAAAATGGCCCGATGTCCGCGCAGCTTCGGATTGCGACCCGCAGGAGCCGGCTTGCGCTGTGGCAGGCCGAACACGTCGCTGCCCTCCTCGCCGCGCGGCATCCCGGGCTCGTCGTCAGCCTCGTCCCGCTCGTCACCGAGGGCGACCGCATCCAGGACGCCCGCCTCGCGGCCGCGGGCGGCAAGGGACTCTTCATCAAGGAGCTGGAACACGCGCTCGCGGAGGGCCGTGCCGACATCGCCGTGCACTCGATGAAGGACGTGCCGGCCGTGCTCGCGCCCGGCTTCGCCATCGTGGCCGCGCTCGAGCGCGGCGACCCGCGCGACGCCTTCGTCTCGCCGCGCCACGCGTCGATCGCGGCGCTGCCGGCGGGCGCCCGCGTCGGCACCTCGAGCCTCCGGCGCGAGTGCCAGCTGCGGCACGCCCGCCCGGACCTCCAGGTCGTGCCGCTGCGCGGCAACGTGGAGACGCGCCTCGCGAAGCTCGAGGCCGGCGACTGCGATGCGGCCCTGCTCGCCGCGGCGGGGCTCGAGCGGCTCGGCCTCGCGGGCAGGATCCGCTCGCGCCTCGCGCCCGGCGAGATGCTCCCCGCCGCC
>DASSUY010000297.1:0-17315 GCA_035706525.1 Steroidobacteraceae bacterium | reverse complement strand
GACGGCCGTCGCATCGGCGGCCGCGGGCGCCTCCAGCGGGAGCGCGAGAACGATCCAGGCGCTGCCTCCGCGCAGGGCGAGGCCGGCGTCCCGCCAGCCGGGATCGGCGATCTCCCCGCAGGCGCGCTTCGCGAGCGTCCTCGCCATGGCCGCATCGCTCGTGCCCGCGACCTCGAGCATCGCGATACGCTCAGCGATGTAGCCGGCGCCCGCGAGGGCAGGCTTGAGGTCACTGCCTCCGGCCAATGCCTCCGCGGCGCGGTCGAGGCGCGCATCGCGCCGGAGCGCAGCTTGCGGCGATTCCCGGCCGCAGCCGGCCGTGCGCAAGGCGTTCAGCCCGCCGAAGAGGCCGTCGGATGCGTCCGCAGGGGGCGCGGCGAAGAGCGCCGCGAGCAGCAGCGGGGCGGCCGCGCGGATCACTCAGTAGGGGAGGACCATCGGGTTCGCGACGACGCGCAGGCCCCGCCGCGAGCGCGGGATCCGGCTGCGGAACCCGCGCGGCTTCACGACCAGCACGTCGCAGGCGAGCTCGTTCAGCACGCGCTCCGCCGTGTTGCCGATGAGGAGCCGCTTGATGCCGCTGCGCGAAATCGCGCCCATGACGATCACGTCCGCGCGGTTCTCCGACGCGGCCTGCTGGATCGCGACGTAGGGGTTCTGCGCCTTCAGGTGGCGACGCGCCTCGGGAACCTTCGAGCCACGCATCAGGCGCGCGAAGGCGCGCTTGGACGCCTCGCGCGCCTCGGCGCGGATCGCGGCCGCGACCCGCGAATTCATGACGCGCGCGTTCGCGACCGAGGGCGGCAGCGGATCGTAGGCGTGGACGACGTGCAGCTCCCCGCGTAGCGAATCGGCGAGCTGCCCCGCGGCCCCCAGCACGACGCGGTCGAGGCCGCCGGGCTTCGCGTTGGCATGCATCGGGTCGACGGCCGCGAGCACGACGGGCCTGCGGTAGCGCGCCCGTCCCTTGACGACCAGCACCGGCACTCGGCTGTGGCGCAGGAGCTCCCAGTCGGTGAGCTGCAGCAGCGCCGGCAGCATGCGCCGGCCCGCGTGGGCGTCGACGACGATGAGGTCCGCGCCGGTCCTGGCGGCGCGGCGGATGATCGCCTCGTGCGCGGGGAAGTCGACCTCGATCGCCGTCGAGGCGCGGACGCCCGCGCGGCGCAGCCGCGCGGCCAGCTTCTCCAGCCGCTCCTTCGCGCCGCGGCGCTGCACGGCGAGGATCCGCTCGGGCGTCAGCACGTCCGGCGCGAAGGGCTCGAGGTACACCGAGGTCGTGATGCCGTGGAAGAGCTCGAGACGGGCGCCGTTGGCGCGCGCGAGCTGCGCGGCCTTTTCGAGGGCGGGCGTCGGTTTCCCGGCGGGGTCCTTGAGGGCGACGAGAATGCGGCGAACGCGGGCCATGGCAGATCTCCTCGGATCAGTCCTTCAACGCGCGGTCAATGACTTCGGCCGCCCAGTCGACCTCGTCGGCGGTTATGACGAGCGGCGGCGCGATGCGGATCGTATTCTCATGCGTGTCCTTGGCGAGCAGGCCGGCTTCGCGAAGCCGCTCGCAATAGCGGCGTGCGCCGCCGGCCTCGGGCTTCAGCTCGACGGCGAGCATGAGGCCGCGGCCCCGCACCTCGCGCACCGCGGCGCTAGTGATCGACTGCAGGTGGGCGAGGAAGCGCGCGCCCTGGCGGGCGGCGTTCTCGATCATGCCTTCCTCGACGAGCACGCGCAGCGCCGTGCGCGCGATCGCGCAGGCGAGCGGGTTGCCGCCGAAGGTGCTGCCGTGCTGGCCCGGCTTCAGCACGCCCAGCACTTCCGAGTTCGAGAGCACGGCGGACACCGGGTAGTAGCCGCCCGAGAGCGCCTTGCCGATCAGCGTCACGTCCGCCTCGATGCCCTCGTGCTCCTCGGCCAGGAGCTTGCCGGTGCGGCCGAGGCCGGTCTGGATCTCGTCGAGGATCAGGGTGACGTTGCGCTCGCTGCAGAGGGCGCGCACGCGCTTGAAATAGCCCGCGGGCGGGATGATCACGCCGGCCTCGCCCTGGATCGGCTCGACGAGGAAGGCGACGGTGTTCGCGTTGATCGCGGCCTCGAGCGCGCCGTAGTCGCCGAACGGCACGACGCGGAAGCCCGGCGCGAAGGGCCCGAAGCCGCCGCGCGCGTCCGGGTCGGTGCTGAAGCCGACGATCGCGAGCGTGCGCCCGTGGAAGTTGTTCGCGCATACGACGATCTCGGCGCGGTCCGCGGGCACGCCCTTCACCTCGTAGCCCCACTTGCGGACGGCCTTCAGCGCCGACTCGACGGCCTCGGCGCCGCTGTTCATCGGCAGGATCTTGTGCGAGCCCGTGAGCTTCGCGAGGTCCTCGTAGAGGTGCGCGAGCTGGTCGTTGCGGAAGGCGCGCGAGGTGAGCGTGAGCTTCGACGCCTGCTCGACCATCGCGGCGAGGATTTTCGGGTGGCAGTGCCCCTGGTTCAGCGCGGAGTAGGCGGAGAGGCAGTCGAGGTAGCGCTTGCCGCGGTTGTCCCAGACCCAGACGCCCTGGCCGCGAACGAGGACGACGTCGAGCGGCTTGTAGTTGTGCGCGCCGAGGCTCGCCTCGATGGCGATCAGCTCACTCGTCGGGTCGCGCGGGGGGTCCCGGTCAAGCATCGGCGGCCCGTCGCATCAGGGTGCTCTTACCGAACAGCGAGCCGACGAGGTCCACCGTCACCTCGGCCGAGCGATTGTGGACGTCCAGCGCCGGGTTCAGCTCCATGAGGTCGAGCGAGCGGAGGAGCCCCGTGTCCGCCACCATCTCCATGCAGAGCTGCGCCTCGCGATACGATGGCCCGCCGGGCACCGTCGTGCCGACGCCGGGCGCGATGTCGGGGTCGAGGAAGTCGACGTCGAAGCTGACGTGCAGGTGCGTGTCGCGGTCGAGCCCCGCGAGCGCCGCGGTCATCGTCTCGCGCATGCCGTGCTCGTCGATGTAGCGCATGTCGAAGACCTCGAAGCCGAGCTCGTGCACGAAGCGCTTCTCGCCGAGGTCCACGCTGCGGATGCCGACCTGGCGGATCTCCGACGGGCGGATCGCCGGCACGCGGCCCGACATCTCGACGAGCGCCTTCGGCCCGTGCCCGAGCAGGATCGCGACCGGCATGCCGTGGATGTTGCCGGATGGAGTCAGCTCGTTCGTGTTCGTGTCGGCGTGCGCGTCGAACCAGAGCACGCGGAGCTTCCTGCCGTTCGCCCGCGCGTGCGCCGCCGCGGCGCCGATCGAGCCGATCGCGAGGCAATGGTCGCCGCCGAGCAGGATCGGCAAGCGCGAGGCCGCGAACTCGGCGCTGCAGGCGTCGTGGACGGCGCGGTTCCAGGCGGTGACCTGCGGCAGGTGGCGATAGCCGTCGACGGGCGGCTCGACGGGATTCCCGGGGCCCTGGAGGTTGCCGCGGTCGGCGACTTCGACGCCCTGGGACTCGAGCATCGCCTGGAGTCCCGCCACGCGCAGCGCTTCCGGGCCCATCGATGCGCCGCGAGTCCCGGCGCCGATGTCCGTGGGCGCTCCGATGATGGAAGCCGCGATCTTCATGCCCGGTGACACGCTCCGCGATTGTTGTTGCCGGGTACGCACGTCCAAGCATGGACGAACGCGTCGATCATGGCCTGAAGGAACCGGCGCTGCAACCCGACCGTCCGCTGCGGAGCTACCTTGCATTGCGCAGGACTCAGGCGATTCTCGCCTGTTTCGCGGCCAGTGCGATCCTGCTCGTCCTGTCCTCGGGCCTGGACCTCCAGGTCTCGCGGCTCTTCTTCCACGACGGCTTCTACATGGCGCAGCAGCGCTGGACGCAAGTGCTGCACGCGAGCGTGACCTGGGTGGTCGTCGGGTCGATCTCGCTGTCGGCGGCCGTGTACCTCGTCAACCGGTTGACGGCCCGCCGGCTGTGGGGCCTCGACGGCCGGAAGCTGACCTACCTCCTGCTCGTGCTGGCCCTCGGCTCGGGCTTCATGGTGAATGGCATGCTCAAGGAAGGCTTCGGGCGCGCGCGTCCCCGCGAACTGGCGGAGTTCGGCGGCACGGCCGACTTCACGCCCGCCTTCCTGCCGGGAACGGCGTGCAGCCACAACTGTTCCTTCTCCTCCGGCGATTCCGCGGGCGCATTCTTCACGCTGTCCTTCGCATACGTGTTCACGCGGAGGCGGGCGCTGATGGTCGCCGCGGTCGCCTATGGCCTGCTCGTATCCCTCGCGCGCATCGCCGCCGGAGCGCACTTCCTGTCCGACACCGTGGTGTCGTTCTTCGTGATGCTCATCGCTTCCGACGCCTTCCATTACCGCCTGTTCCTGTTCAGGCCTGCCGCGGCGCGTGCGCCCGCCTTGCCGGCGGAGGCGCCGGCCGCCATCGCGGCCGGCAGCGAACCGCTGCTGCCGTGAAATACCGGATATCACACGCGGCGTTCTGCGTCGCGTTTCCGCTCGTGTTGTTCGCCGCCTGCAACGCCGTCAACTTCGGCAAGTTCGCCACGTGGTTCGCCTCGGGCGACGGCGTCGACGCCACCGGCCTCGCGGCCTACCTGCTGGCGGGCCTGTGCCTCTTCATCGCGTCCTTCACGCTGCTGGCGCACCGCTGGACGATCAAGCCGTTCGCGATCCTGCTCGCCGTGGCGAGCGGCGCGGCGACGTACTTCATCGCGAAGTACGGCATTGCGGTCGACAGCTCGATGATACTGAACGTGGTGCACACGGACCGGACCGAGGTCGGCCAACTGCTGTCCTGGCGCATGTGGCCCTACGTCGCGTTCCTGGCGGTCGTGCCGGGCGCCGCGGTCCTTTGCGCGGACATCCGCTTTGCACCGGGCGCCCGCTACCTGCTGTCCTCTGCCACGCTGCTCATCGGCGCGCTGGCGATGGCGGTCGCCGCGCTCTACCTCGAGTACAACTCGGTGATCCGCGCGGGCAACGTTTCGAGGAAGTACATCGTCTACTCGCTGGTCCCCGTCAACCTGCTGTCGGCGAGCCTCAACGCGGGATACAAGTCGCTGAAGCCCCGGCTCGCTTCGACGCGGACCCCGGAAGTCCGCGGCCGCGTGGCTTCCGGGGACGACCTCGTCGTGGTGCTGGCGATCGGCGAGTCCTCGCGCAGCCGCAACTTCAGCCTGTACGGCTATGCGCGCCGGAACACAAACCCGCTGCTGGGTCGCGTGGAGGACCTGCACGCGCTCCAGGGCGTCGCGCGGCGCGGCTCGACGCTGAATGCGCTGCCCGAGATTCTCGTGAAGTCGGGCATCCGGTTACCCGCGCTCGCCGCCGGCCTCGGCATTCCGACGGCCTGTTACGTGAACTACACGCTATACGACAACTGCGACGGCGTCGGGGAGGTCAAGGCGAGCGGCTGCGGCCACGGCGGGACCTGCTACGACGAGGACGTCATCCCGCTGCTCGAGAAAGACCTTCGTGGCTACCGGCACGGGAAGCGCCTCGTCGTGCTGCACCTCGGCGGCGGCAGCCACGGGCCCGTCTACAGCGACCGCTATCCGCCCGAGTTCCGGCGGTTCCGGCCCCTGTGCGACGAGGCGGACGTGGCCAACGGCTGCACGCTCGAGGAGCTCTACAACGCCTACGACAACACGATCCTGTACGTCGACCACGTGCTGGCCGGACTGCTGCAGGCGCTCGACGGCTCGGGCGCGCCCTACGTGTTCATGTACCTGTCCGACCACGGCGAGTCGCTGATGGAGGAGGGCCGCATGTTCCACGGCATGCCGCCGGGCATCGCGCTGCCGCCGGAGCAGGCGGAGGTGCCGCTGCTGGTGAAGGCCTCCGTGCCGGTCTCCATCGTGCCGCGCGGCGAGTACGCGCAGCCGGACGTCTTCGACACGGTCCTCGACCTGCTCTCGATCGAGTCGCCGGACTTGGACGGGCGGGGAAGCTTCGTGCGCCTGCGCCCAGGCGCTCAGCTGCAGGCGGGCGGCGAGCCGTAGAAGCGGGCATTCGCCTCCTCGAACTGGTGCACGGCGCCCTGGATGCTCCACGGCCGCGGCGCGAGCGTCTCCGGATCCCATTCGGTGCGGCCGCCCGCGAAGAAGTCGCCGCCGTAGATGTGGATGGCGCCGGTGAGCTTCCCGATCGGGTTCGACACGGAATGGATCACGTCGGTGGGCAGCGCGATCACGTCGCCGCGGCCGATCGCCGCCGCGCGGGTCGCGGCGAGTGAGGCGTCGCGCCGCTCCCAGAAGATGTTGTCCTCTCGCCCGGTGTAGATCCCGATCAGCGCCCACATGTTGTGGTCGTGCGGCAGGAGCTGCATCAGCGGGGACCACACGATGTTCAGGATCGTGAGCTGCGGCGCGCGGTGGAGGGCCTTCAGGCCGCCTTTCTGCGGCTCGCCGACGCCCCGCAGCAGGGCGGCCGGATCGTCGATCGCGCGGTCGAGCACGGCGCGCACCGCGCCCTGCGCGTCGGCCTCGCCGTTCGCGCGAACGCAGTCGTCGATGAAGCGCTGGACGTCGAAGGGTCCGGAGCCCGCGGGCGCTGGCTGCGAAACGCCGACAGCCTGTCCTGCGATCAAGGCCGATCCGGCGCCGAGGAGCAGGTCCCGGCGCGTGTAGGACGTTTCCCTGGCCATGTGGCTCTCCCGCAGGCGGTGGGCCGCACTGTCCTCCCGCCGTGCGGTCCTTGCAAGCTTTATCGCGGGTCGGCGGCGCTCAGCGCCTGTAAGCCATGACGAACGCCCCGGCGACGACCAGGAGCATCCCGAGCCATTCGCGCGCGTTCGGCCGCTCGCCCAGGAAGACGAGCGCGAGGACGACCGCGAAAGCGACGCTCAGCTTGTCGAGGGTCGCCACCTGCGCGACGGTCCCCAGCTGCAGCGCGCGGAAGTAGCAGAGCCAGGACGCCGCGGTCGCGACGGCGCTGAGCGCGAGGAAACCGAGCGATCGCGGCGGCAGCGACGCGGGATTCGTCCACTTGCCCGTCATCACGACCAGGGGCAGGAGCAGGACGGTGACGAGGACGACGCGAAGCAGCAGCGCGAAGTCGGGATCGACGCCCGCGAGCCCTGCCTTCACGGTGACGGCCGTGAGCCCGGCGAAGAGCGCCGACAGCAGCGCGAAGACGATCCACAGGGACGCAGACGACATGGCGACCTCCTCGCGACTCATCGTTTCGCCAGCTCGCCGATGCAGCTTTCCGCGTCGGCATTGCGGTAATTCGTGTACCGGATCGCCTTGCCCTTGCCGCCCTGGCGCCACTCCCAGGGCGCGAGCCATTCCTCCTCGGCCCAGAGCCCGCGTTTCAGCGAGCGCGCCGCATTCTCGAGCAGGCAATACGCCGGATTCGCCCGCTGCGTGCGGTCGACCCAGGCGTGGCCCTGCTTGACGACCCAGCCGTTGATGTCTTCGTCGCCGAGGAAGACGATTCCCTGCAGCCAGCCTTCGGCGTCCTTCGCCGTGACCTGCAGCTGCACCTCGGCGCCGATGAGCTTCTCGTGCAGGGCGCGTCGCGCCGCCGGACCGTCCGCCTGCCGGGGCTCGGGCGCGTCGATGCCGGCAAGCCGGATGACATGCGGGCCGGCCGGCAGCTGCAACCGGATCGTGTCGCCTTCCATCACGCCGGTCACGATGCCGGTGAGGAGGTCGCCGGGCATCTGCGGGAGCGCCGGGAACGAAGCAGCGGCCGCGCAGGCGAGGGCGGCGAGGGCGGTGTTTCGGGAGCATCTCCCCGTGCTCACGGCGAAGTCTACGCTACACCACTTCGGGCCCGGCTGTCCGGGCCGGGCCGCGTGGCTACAATGAGAATGAAATCGCGTGACTGGAGGCCGCAGCGTGGAACCACCCGAGACACACCACCCCCACGTCCGGCACGGAGGCCTGCCCCGGTGGCTGGAGCTGGTCATCGCGGTCACGGCCCTGGTGACGTCGATCAGCTCCATCGCGATCGCGGTTCACCACGGGCGGATCATGGAGAAGCTGGTGCAGGCCAACTCGCTTCCCTACCTGCAAGGCGGATTCAGCGATGCGACGCCGGAGGGCGAGCGCGTGCTGTCGCTCGACCTGCTGAACCGCGGCGTCGGCCCCGCGCACGAGCGGAGCCTGCGCGTGAAGGTGGACGGCCGCTACGTGAACTCGCTGCGCGAGCTCCTGGCCGCCTCCCTGGGCGAGGACCAGGCGGATCCGGCCGATGAAGCGCTGGTGACGCTGCAAAACCGCGTGAAGACACGATTCGTGCCCGGCGGCCAGACGCAGATGGTCTTTCGCATCCCCAAGACCCCGGGCAGCGAGCCGTACTGGGACCGGGTGGTAGCGGCGCAGGGCCGCTGGCAGCTGGAATACTGCTACTGCTCGGTGTTCGACGAGTGCTGGGAAGTCAGGGGCAAGTGGGAGGAGCCGGCCCGCGTCGAGGCCTGCACGCGCAACGAGGAGAATGAGTTCATCCCGTGACGCGCGCGCGGCGGCCTAGCCCTCGGAACGCTTCTCGGTCTCCCGGTTGTGCTTGTACTGCTTCGAGACCGGGAAGGGAGGCAGCCAGGATTCACGGCGGACGATCCACAACTCGTAGTTCGGCTGCAGCTGGTCGGGCGCATCGAGTGCGCCCAGGTTCAATTCGACCTCGTCCCCGGTCCGGCCGAACACGGAGGAGCCGCAGCGCGGGCAGAAATGCCGGCCCATGAAATTCCGCGTCTCGCCGGTGATCTTGACCGCGTCCTCGGGAAAAATCGCAGACGAACTGAACAACGCGCCGTGGTGCTTGCGGCATTCGAGGCAATGGCAGATGCCGACCCGGTAGGGACGCGCCGTCGCAACGACGCGGATATCACCGCACAGGCAACCCCCGGTGAATCGATCCATGATCCGGTCCTCCGAGATACGCTCAGACATAATCTTGCATGCGGCGGGCGGCTAGCCAAGGGCCCGCGCGGCCCGAGGACTCCATTTGTCGCCCGGAGGTCCACGGGGCTCACCGCGGTCCGCTCTGCCTGAGGCTCCGTACCAGGCCTTCGAGCGCCTCGTAGGTGACGGGCTCCCAGAGAATTTCATGACCCAGGTGCGGGGCGATCATCAGCGTCACCCGGGCGCCGTGCTCCTTCAATGCCTCGGCGTAACGGGTGCTCAGCGATGGCGCCGCCACATCGTCCTTGGCCCCCGTGAGCACGACGATCTGCACGCGAGTGGAGACCCTGCTTACGAGATCCTGGGGCGACAGCGAGCGGACCGGCTTCGACCAGAGGGGGTTGTCTGGCTGCATCCGCATCATGTGCTGACGGAACGCGGCCAGATCGCAGGGACACGAAGCGAGCAGCGCGCCATCCACCGCGGAAGGCCGTCGGCCCAACAAGTCTCCCGTGATCGCCGCACCTCCCGAGTGCCCTACGAGCACCGTGTGCGAAGGATGGAATCTCGCTTTCAGCTGCTCGATGACTGACGCGATGGCGTCCACCACTTCCGGCGTGTAGTTGTCGCCAGTGGCTAATCCCTGGTCCCCGTCCGAACGTTCGCCGCTGTGGTCCCTGTACCCCGGACGGAGCACGGCCGCCACCACGACATCCTCGACCTTCCTGGCTGCCTGGTCTGCAAATACGTAGTGATAAGTCGTCGGTGGGACGCCGAAGACTCCGACCAGATCGCCGTGAAGCACCACCACGAGCACGGGGTGGCTGCTCAGCTTGGCGCTTTCGTAGACGCTGGTCTTGAGCTTCCAATTATTCCCTGCCAGCCACAGCGTCTCGGCGGCGGGAGGATCGCCCGCCGCCGTCTGCGCTGAAGCCGGAGAAAGCAGCGATGCGAGAAGCAGTGCCGCCAGGGCGAAGGCAGCGCGATTGCAATGGCGAATGCGCGGGCTAGTCATGTCGGATCAGCTCTCCATGCGACAATGTGGGACCTCACTGTCCTTGACAGGAACCGAGATGACTGCGCCGCCGGCTTGCCCGCTCACCTACCTCGACGAGCCCGAGCCCGTGATCCGCGACGCTAACGGCAACATCCTGCAGGATGGCGATACCGTCATCGTCGTCAAGGACCTGCCTGTGAAGGGAGCTTCGTCGAACCTGAAGGCGGGCACAAAGGCCCAGCCAGGGTGCGAGCTCGCGCGATATGACCGGGACATGACCTTGAACTGATGGTCGGGGTGACAGGATTTGAACCTGCGACTCCTACGTCCCGAACGTAGTGCTCTACCAGGCTGAGCTACACCCCGAAATCGCCTGCGGACCGGCCGGGAGCGGCCGGTTCGGCGGGTCCGGCAGTGTAATGAACGCCTCCCGCGCTTTCAACGAGACAGGCCGGAAGCCTAGTTCCGCCGAGTGACCGCGAAACGGGCAAGGCCCGCCAGCGCGTCCCGGTAAGGCGAGGCGGGGATTTCCGCGAGGACCGCCTCCGCCTTTTCCGCCTCGCTCCGGGCGAGGCGGGCCGTGTAGTCGAGTCCCCCCGCGCGTTCGACGGCCGCGAGGATGGGCGCCTGCTGCTCCGTCCCGCCTTGGGCGATGGCCTCGCGGATCATCGCCGCGGAGGCCGCGTCGCCGTGCGCGAGCGCGTGGATCAGGGGCAGCGTCGGCTTGCCCTCCGCGAGATCGTCGCCGACGTTCTTGCCGAGCTCGCCCGAGTCGCCCTGGTAGTCGAGCGCGTCGTCGATGAGCTGGAAGGCGATGCCGAGGTGCTTGCCGTAGCGCGCGAGCGCGGCCTCGACCGGGGCGGGCGCCTTCGCGACGATGGCCGCGACCTGCGCGCCGGCCTCGAACAGGCGCGCGGTCTTCCGGTAGATGACCTCCAGGTAGCGGATTTCGGTCGTGTCCGGGTCGCCGGAGTTCATGAGCTGCATGACTTCGCCGGCCGCGATCGTGTTTGTCGCATCGGCCATGACGCGGATCACGGCGCCGGAATTGAGTGCCGCCATCATCTGGAAGGCGCGCGAATACAGGAAATCGCCGACCAGCACGGAGGCCGGGTTCCCGAAGGCCTCGTTTGCGGTCTCCCGGCCCCGGCGGCGGGCGGAGTCGTCCACGACGTCATCGTGCAGGAGGGTCGCCGTGTGGATGAACTCGATCAGGGCGGCCGCCGGGATGTGGGCCGAGTCCTGCGCACCCGCGGCCCGGGCGGCCAGCACGACGAGCAGGGGCCGGAGGCGCTTGCCGCCGCCTCCCACGATGTAGTCGCCTACCTGGTTGACGAGCGCGACGTCGCTCGCCAGCTGGCGGCGTATTTCGGCGTCGACCGCGGCGAGGTCGCTGGCGACGAGGGCTCGTATGTCGTTGAGTTGCATGGGTTCCCGCCATCCCCTGCGGGGCTGCCGCATCCTAGCGGCATTCGGCCCCCCGGGAAATGCGGGGGCCGCGGCCCGGTTTGACCCCGGGGGGTCGGCTCACTACAATTGCCGGCTCTTTTTGGAGTCCAGTCAATCATGTACGCCGTCATTGCCACCGGGGGCAAGCAGTACCGGGTGAGCGAGGGCACCGTCGTGCGGGTCGAGAAACTCGACGCCGACGCGGGCGCCACCGTGGAGTTCAACCAGGTCCTCCTGATCGGCGAAGGCGCCGACGTCGCCGTCGGCTCGCCTTATGTGACCGGCGCGCGCGTGACCGCGACCGTGCAGGCCCACGGCAAGGCGGACAAGGTCCAGATCACGAAATTCCGTCGCCGCAAGCACTACCTGCGGCAGAAGGGGCATCGCCAGCCGTACACCGAGGTCAAGGTGACCGGCATCACGGCGGCCTGAGTCGAGGACGCACACATGGCACACAAGAAAGCAGGCGGCAGTACCAAGAACGGGCGCGAGTCCCAGTCGAAGCGGCTCGGCGTCAAGAAGTTCGGCGGCGAGCAGGTGCTCGCGGGCAACATCCTCGTGCGCCAGCGCGGGACTCCCTATCGCGCCGGCGAGAACGTCGGCGTCGGCACGGACCACACGCTGTTCGCGCTGAAGGACGGCCGCGTCCAGTTCAAGAAGAAGGGCGCCGAGCGGCGCACCTTCGTCAGCGTCGTACCGGAGTAAGCACGGGCCGCGCAAGTCGATGAGAAACCCCGGCCCGGCCGGGGTTTTTCGTTGGGGCCGCGGATAGCGACATGAAGTTCGTCGACGAAGCCATCGTGAAGGTGAAGGCGGGGCACGGCGGCCGCGGCGCCGTCGGCTTCCGCCGCGAGAAGTTCGTGCCGTTCGGCGGCCCGGACGGGGGCGACGGCGGCGACGGCGGGAGCGTGTGGCTGCGCGCGCAGGAGGGCATCAACACGCTCGTGGACTACCGCGTCCAGCGGACATTCCGCGCGCAGAACGGCCAGCCGGGCGGAGGCCAGGACTGCACCGGCCGCGGGGGCGAGGACCTCTACGTGCCGATGCCGGTGGGCACCGTCGTGATCGACGACGAGACGGAAGAGGTGCTCGGCGACCTCTCGGCGCCGGGGCAGACGCTGCTCGTCGCGAAAGGCGGCAAGGGCGGCTGGGGCAACCAGCGCTTCAAGAGCTCGACGAACCGCACGCCGCGGCAGAGCGGCCCGGGGCTCCCCGGCGAGTCGCGGACCCTGCGCGTGGAGCTGCGCCTGCTGGCGGACGTCGGGCTGCTCGGCCTCCCGAATGCCGGGAAGTCGACGCTGATCCGCGCGGTCTCGGCCGCGCGGCCGAGGGTCGCCGACTACCCGTTCACGACGCTGCACCCGCAGCTCGGCGTCGTCTCGGTCGGCCCGCTCAAGAGCTTCGTCATGGCGGACATTCCCGGCCTGATCGAAGGCGCGGCCGAAGGCGCCGGGCTCGGCATCCGGTTCCTGAAGCACCTGCAGCGCACGCGGCTCCTGCTGCACCTCGTCGACATCGCGCCCCCGGATCCCGAGGCGGACCCGGTCGCGGGTGCGCGCGCGATCGTGAAGGAAATGAAGAAGTTCAGCCCCGAGCTCGCGAAAAAGCAGCGCTGGCTCGTGCTCAACAAGATCGACCTGCTGCAGGGCGCGGAGCGCGAGAAGCGCTGCGCCGACATCGTGCGACGGCTGCGCTACAAGGGCCCGGTGTTCAGGATCTCGGGCGCGACCGGCGAGGGCACGGCGGCGCTCTGCCAGGCGGTGATGCGGGAGCTGGAGTAAAAGGGGACCGTTAAAAGGGGACGCTCACCTTTTCCGGCCGACGAGCCGTCTCTCGCGACTCGAACTGCTCAGAAAAGGTGAGCGTCCCCTTTTAACGGTCCCCTTTGGTTACTTGAGGCCCTTGACCTGCGCGGACAGGCGGCTCTTGTGCCGGGCGGCCTTGTTGCGGTGGATGATGCCCTTGCGCGCCATCGAGTCGATGACGGGCGTCGCGGCCTTCAGCGCGGCGATGGCTTCGTCCTTCTTGCCGGCACGCACGGCCTCGACGACCTTGCGGACTGCGCTGCGGACCTTCGAGCGCTGGGCGACGTTGCGCGCGCGGCTCGCGACCGCCTTGCGGGCGCGTTTTTCGGCTGATTTGGTGTTGGCCATAAGGGCGCGCATTGTCCGGATGCGGGCCCGGATTGTCAACGCGGTATAGTGCCGCCCGCATGGCGCACGGATTCCTCCGGAATACGACGATCGTCGGGCTCCTGACCCTGCTTTCCCGCGTCACCGGCGTCATCCGGGACATGGTCTACCTGATCAGCTTCGGCGCCGGGCCGCTGATGGACGCCTTCCTGGTGGCCTTCAAGATCCCGAACTTCATGCGCCGCCTGACGGCGGAGGGCGCCTTCTCGCAGGCCTTCGTGCCGGTCATCTCCGAGTACCGGGTGCAGAAGACCCACGACGAGGTGCGGACGCTCGTCTCCGGGGTCACGGGCGTCTTCGGGCTCGTGCTGTTCGCGATCACGGTCGTCGGCGTCATCGCGGCCCCGATCCTCGCCTACCTGTTCGCGCCGGGCTTCCACGCGAAGGGCGACCAGTTCGACCTGACGGTCGAGATGCTGCGCTTCACGTTCCCGTACATGTTCTTCATCTCGCTGGTCGCGCTCGGCAGCGGGGTCCTGAACAGCTACGGCCGCTTCGCGGTCCCGGCCTTCAACCAGACGCTGCTCAACCTCGTGATGATCGTCGCGGCGGGCGTCGTCGCGCCGCATTTCCCGAAGCCCGGACTCGTGCTCGCGATCGGCGTGTTCGCCGCGGGGCTCGTGCAGCTCGTCGCGCAGTTTCCGGCGCTCCGGGCACTCCGGCTCCTGCCGGCGCCGCGCATCGACCGCGCGCACGAGGGCGTGCGCCGCATCGCGCGCCTGATGCTGCCCGGCATCCTCGGCTCGAGCGTCGCGCAGGTTTCGCTCCTGCTCGACACCGTGATCGCCTCCTTCCTGATGGTCGGGAGCGTCACCTGGCTCTACAGCGCGGACCGACTGGTCGAGTTCCCGATGGGCGTGTTCTCGATCGCGCTCGCGACGGTGATCCTGCCGGGGCTCTCCTCGCACCATTCCGAGAAGTCGCCGGAGAAGTTCAACGAGACGCTCGACTGGGCACTCCGACTCACGCTGACCGTCGTCGTGCCCGCGGCCGTCGGCCTCCTGATGCTCGCCGGCCCCCTGATCGCGACCATCTTCGGCTACGGGGCGTTCACGCACCGCGACGTCCTGATGTGCGGCTACGCGCTCATGGCGTATTCGCTCGGGCTCATCGGCTTCTCGATGGTGAAGGTGCTCGCGCCCGGCTACTTCGCCCGCCAGGACACCAAGACGCCGGTCAAGGTCGGGATCATCGCGCTCTCCGTCAACATGGGCTTCAACCTCGGCATCGTCGTGCCGGCCTTCCTGGCCGGCTTCCCGGTGCCGCACATCCTGCTCGCCGTCTCGACGGGCCTCTCCGCGCTCGTGAACTCGGCCTTGCTCTATCGCGGGCTGCGGCGCGAGGGCATCTACCGGCCGAGCGGGGCCTGGCGGAAGCTCCTGCCGCAGATCGCGCTCGCGACCGTCGCCATGGCGGCGTTCCTCTGGTGGATCTCGGGCGACTGGGAGGCCTGGTCGGGCTGGTCCGCGACGCGAAGGGCGCTGTGGCTCGGCCTCTCGGTCGTCGGCGGAATCGCCGTCTATTTCGGCACGATGGCGCTCGCCGGCGCGCGCCCGCGCGACCTGAAGCATCTATAATTGGCGGGCATTTCCCGACCCGGCAGGGCCATGCTGATCCGACGCGGTTTCGAGCCCTGTCCTGATGCGGGTCCCGGGCGGGCCGTCGCCGTCGGCAATTTCGACGGCGTCCACGTCGGGCACCAGGCGATCCTGGCGGCGCTGACCGAGCGCGGCCGCGAGGCGCGGCTCGCGACGGCAGTGGTCTGCTTCGAGCCGCAGCCGAAGGAGTACTTCGCGGGGGCCGGGGCGCCGGCGCGGCTCATGCGGCTGCGGGACAAGGCCGAACACATCGCCCCCGCGGGCGTGGACGAGCTGCGCGTGCTGCGCTTCAACGCGCGGCTCGCGGCGATGGAGGCGGGGGATTTCATCGAGCGCGTGCTGATCGGCGCTCTGGCAGCGAGGCAGGTCGTGATCGGAGAGGGCTTCAGGTTCGGCCGCGGGCGCGGGGGCGACGTCGAGTCGCTCCGCCGTGCGGGCCGCTCGCATGGCTTCGAGGTGGAGGCCGTGCCGCCCCGCGTCCAGGGCGGCGCGCCGGTCAGCTCGACGCGCGTGCGCGAGGCCGTCGCCGCGGGGCGCTTCGCCGACGCGGCGGCGCTGCTCGGGCGCGAGTTTCGCATCAGCGGCCGCGTCGCGCCCGGCGACCGCCTCGGGCGCAGGCTGGGCTTCCCGACCGCGAACCTGCGCCTGTTCCGGCGCGTGTCGCCGGTCGCCGGCATCTTCGCGGTGCGAGCCTCGGGCGCGGGCCTCTCGCGCCATCCCGCGGTCGCTTCGGTCGGCACGCGTCCGACGGTGGGCGGGACCGGGTGGCTGCTCGAGGTGCACCTCTTCGACTACGCGGGCACGCTCTACGGCGAGCGGCTCGACGTCGATTTCGTGGCGCGACTGCGCGACGAGGTGCGCTTCGCGGACGTGGAGGCGATGACCGCGCAGATGCGTGAGGACGCGCGCCGGGCGCGCGAGCTGCTGGCCGCCTGAGGGGACCCGTGGACTACAAGCAGACGCTGAACCTTCCCGAGACGCCTTTCCCGATGAAGGCCGACCTCGCGCGCCGGGAGCCGGAGCGTGTCGCGCGCTGGCTCGGTGACGACATTTATATGGCGCTGCGCCGCCATGCGGCCGGCCGCCCGAAATTCGTGCTGGTGGACGGCCCTCCGTACGCGAACGGCGCGATCCACATCGGCCACGCGGTGAACAAGGTCCTGAAGGACGTCATCGTCAAGTCGCGCACGCTCGACGGCTACGACTCGCCGTACGTGCCGGGCTGGGATTGCCACGGTCTCCCGATCGAGCAGCAGGTCGAGAAGAAGCACGGCCGCGTCGGCCAGAAGCTCGACGCCGACGCGTTCCGCAAGGCCTGCCGCGAATACGCGGCGAGCCAGATCGAGCTGCAGAAGGCGGACTTCCAGCGGCTCGGCGTCATGGGCGACTGGAACGACCCCTACATCACGATGGCCTCGCGCTACGAGGCGGAGCAGCTTCGCGCCTTCGCCGCGATCATCCGGCGCGGCCACCTCGTGCGCGGCTTCAAGCCGGTGCACTGGTGCCTCGACTGCCGCTCCTCGCTGGCGGAGGCCGAGGTGGAGTACGAGGACCGCGACTCGCCGGCCGTGGACGTGCGCTTCGAGGTCGCGGACGCGCACGACGCTGCGCGGCGCTTCGGCCTCACGAGCGAGGAGCTCCTGCACGCGGCGGTCGCGATCTGGACCACGACGCCCTGGACGCTGCCCGCCAACCAGGCCGTCTGCCTGCACCCGCTCTACGATTACGTGCTCGCGGACTTCGACCGGCCGGACCATCCGGAGCGGCTCATCGTCGCCGAGGCGCTCGCGCCCGCCTTCGCGAAGCGGATCGGCGCGAGCGGCCACCGCGTGCTCGCGAAGGTGCCGGGGAGCGCGCTCGAGGGCCTGCGCCTCGAGCACCCGTTCTACGAGAGGGAAGTGCCCGTCGTGCTCGGCGAGCACGTGACGCTCGACGCGGGGACCGGCGCCGTGCACACGGCACCCGGCCACGGCGCGGACGACTACGAGATGGGGCGGCGCTATGGCCTGCCGATCGACAACCCCGTGGGCAACGACGGCCGCTTCGTCGCCGGTACGCCGCTCTTCGAGGGCCTCGGCGTGTTCGAGGCGAACCCGAAGATCGTCGAGACGCTGCGCGAGGCGGGTCGCCTCATCCACTTCGAGACCTACCACCACAGCTACCCGCACTGCTGGCGCCACAAGACGCCAGTCATCTTCCGCGCGACGCCCCAGTGGTTCCTCAGCATGGAGAAGCAGGGGCTGCGCCGCGACGCGCTGGCCGCGATCAAGGGCG
>DASSUY010000296.1:0-5170 GCA_035706525.1 Steroidobacteraceae bacterium | reverse complement strand
GTGTAGCCCGTCTTGCGGTCGATCTCGATGCCGACCCAGGCGAGGCGCGCGAGCTCCACCGGGTCGAATAGCGCGAAGAACACCATCGTCGCGACGCCTGCGGAAAAGAACGACGGCCACACCACCGCGCCCCAGCGCTGGGCGCGCGGGACGGGCACTTCGGGCGGGCGTTGCATGTCAGCGCTCCGCGGGCTGCTGCGAGAGGACCCAGGCCGCGGCGAGTCGCGCGCGGTCCGGGCCGATGAGCGCCGCGTGCGCGGGCATCTGGCCGCTGCGGCCGCCGGCGATGGTCTCGGCGATCGTCGCGCGGTCGCCGCCGTACAGCCAGGTGCCGTCCGTGAGGTTGGGCGCGCCGAGCAGCGTGTTGCCGCGGCCGTCGAGGCCGTGGCAGGCCGCGCAGATCGTGCGGAAGTGCTCGGAGCCCTTCGCGATCAGCGCGCCGTCGCCGAGCAACCCCGAGAGGCTCCGGACGTATTCGGTCGTCGCCTTCACGCCGTCCTCGCCGATCACGGGGGCGAAGGGTGGCATCGCGGCCTGGCGCCCTTCCATCACCGTCGCAAGGACGGTCTCCGGGTCGCCGCCCCACTGCCAGTCTGCGTCCACGAGGTTCGGGAAGCCGCGGGCGCCCCGGCCGTCGGAGCCGTGGCAGGTCGAGCAGGTGTTGGCGAAGACGGAGCGGCCGAGCGCGACGGCCTCGGGATCGCGGGCGAGGTCCGCGACGGGATGCGCGCGGAATCGCGCGAGGACGGGCTCGAGTTGCGCCTCCGCCGCCTCCACCGCGGCCGCGTGCTCGCGCTGGCTCGTCCAGCGGCCCGTGCCTGCGAAGGCGCCGAGTCCCGGGTAGTACACGAGGTAGCCGAGCGAGAACACGATGGTCGCGTAGAAGAGGTTGATCCACCACCGCGGCATCGGGTTGTTGCCCTCGACGAGGTCCACGTCCCAGACGTGGCCGGTCGTCTCGCCTTCGGGCTTGCCGTCGCCGCGCGGGCGGCGCGTCCACCAGAGCAGCCACAGGCAGGCGAGGATGTTCGCGAGCGTCAGGACGATGACGTACCAGGACCACCCGCTGCTCATCGGTCTTCTCCATCGCGCTCGAGCGGCCGGCGCGCCGCCTCGTCGAAGTCCTTCCTGCGCTTCTTGCTGTACGCCCAGCCGACGATGCAGAGGAAGGCGACCATCAGGATGGCCGTGAAGATGCCTGCGAGCGTGCCGGATTCCATCTCAGCGGCCCTTCGGCGCGGCGCGGCCGAGCCCCTGCAGGTAGGCGACGAGCGCGTCCAGCTCGCTCCTGCCCTCGACCGCTTCGGTCACCGAGTCGTAGTCCGCCGGCAGGTAAGGCGTGCCGAGCGCTTCCAGCGCGCGCATCTTGCGGGCGACGAGGTACGCATCCACCGGCGCCTCGGCGAGCCAGGGGAAGGCCGGCATGTTGGATTCGGGCACGAGGTCGCGCGGATTCATGAGGTGAACGCGCTGCCACTCGTCGCTGTAGCGGCCGCCGACGCGCGCGAGGTCCGGGCCCGTGCGCTTGCTGCCCCACTGGAAGGGATGGTCGTAGACGGACTCGCCCGCGAGCGAGTAGTGGCCGTAGCGCTCGGTCTCGAAGCGCAGCGTCCGCACCATCTGCGAGTGGCAGTTGTAGCAGCCCTCGCGCACGTAGACGTCGCGGCCCGCGAGCTCGAGCGGCGAATACGGCTTGACGCCGGGCAGAGGCTCGATCACCTCGGCCTGGCGCATCAGCGGGACGATCTCGACCAGCCCGCCGACCGCGACGACGACCGCGACCAGCGCCGCCATCAGCCCGACGTTCTTCTCGATCCGTTCGTGCGACGTGGACATCCGCGTTCCCTCAGGCCTGCGCCGGCATCGGCACGGCGACGGGCGCGACGCTCCGCGCCGACTCGAACGTCCTGACGAGATTCCAGGCCATGATGAACATGCCGCCGAGGACCAGCACTCCGCCGGCGAGGCGGACGCCGTAGTAGGGATAGGTCGCCTTCAGCGCCTCGACGAAGGTGTAGGTGAGCGTCCCGTCCGCATTCGTCGCGCGCCACATGAGCCCCTGCATGACGCCCGCGATCCACATCGAGGCGATGTAGAACACGACGCCGACCGTGTGCACCCAGAAGTGCGTGTTGATCGCGCGCACGGAGTACATGGACGTGAGGCCGAGGAGGCGCGGCACGAGGCTGTAGATGCAGCCGATCGAGATCATCGCCACCCAGCCGAGCGCGCCCGAGTGCACGTGGCCGATCGTCCAGTCGGTGTAGTGCGAGAGCGAATTGACCGTCTTGACGGACATCATCGGCCCTTCGAAGGTGCTCATGCCGTAGAAGGACAGGGAGACGATCATGAACTTCAGCACCGGGTCGGTGCGGAGCTTCTCCCAGGCGCCGGAGAGCGTCATGATCCCGTTGATCATGCCGCCCCAGGACGGCGCGAGCAGGATCAGCGAGAACACCATGCCGAGCGACTGCGCCCAGTCCGGCAGCGCCGTGTACTGCAGGTGGTGCGGGCCCGCCCACATGTACGTCGAGATCAGCGCCCAGAAGTGCACGACCGAGAGCCGGTACGAGTACACGGGCCGGTTCGCCTGGCGCGGGATGAAGTAGTACATCATCCCGAGGAAGCCCGCGGTCAGGAAGAATCCGACCGCGTTGTGCCCGTACCACCACTGCACCATCGCATCCACCGCACCCGTGTAGATCACGTAGGACTTCGTCCAGGTGACGGGCAGCGAGAGGTTGTTGAAGATGTGCAGGATCGCGATCGTGATGATGTAGGCGGCGAAGAACCAGTTCGCGACGAAGATGTGGCGGATGCGGCGCTTCACGATCGTGCCGAAGAAGACGATTGCGTAGCAGATCCAGACGACGGCGATCAGGAGGTCGAGCGGCCACTCCAGCTCGGCGTATTCCTTCGACTGCGTGACGCCGAGCGGCAGCGTGATCGCTGCGCCGACGATCACCGCGGTCCAGCCCCAGAACGTGAACTCCGCGAGCCGGCCGCCGAACAGCCGCGCCTGGCAGGTGCGCTGGACGCAGTAGTAGCTCGTCGCGAACAGCGCCGAGCCGCCGAAGGCGAAGATGACCGCGTTCGTGTGCAGGGGCCGCAGCCGCCCGTAGCTCAGCCACGGGATGCCTTCCGCGAGGTCGGGCCAGATCAGCTGCGCGGCGATGAAGACGCCGACCGCCATGCCGACGAGGCCCCAGACCACCGTCATCACGGCGAACTGCCGGATCACGCGGTCGTTGTAATGTTCCGTTGCCGCCATGAATCGACTCCGCGGTAGACTCCACAACTCTGGCCGATCGGCCCGGGGGAGCACTTGACATGGATCAACTGGCATGACGCGCGAATCCCGTCGCAGCGCCGGCGCCTCGCGGCGCATGAGCGGCCCCGCCGCATCCCGTAGCCACGCCGTCCACCCGGGTTTCGAGGGCGGCCAGTACGCCCCGCTCAAGGTCCGCGACATCGAACGGATCTACGACACGGCCCTGCGGCTCCTGGAGGAAGTCGGCATCGGCGAGCCGATCCCGCAGATCCTGAAGTACGCGATCCCCGGCGGCTGCATCCTGGGCGACGACGGGCGGCTGCGCTTCCCGCGCGCGCTGGTCGAGGACCTGATCGCGGCCTCCGCCCGGCGGTACACGCTGTACGCGCCGGACCCGGCCCTCGACCTCGAGGTGCACGACAAGTCGGTGCTGTTCACGACCTCGGGCGAGACGGTCAACATCCTCGAGTACGAGACGCAGACCTACCGGCCGACGCGGCTGGTCGACCTCTACGACGCGGCGCGCCTCGCCGACCACTGCCAGCACATCCACGTCTTCGGCCAGCCGTTCATCGCGGCCGAGTACAGCACCGACGTGTACGTGCACGACATGAACATCGCCTACGCGGAGCTCGCGGGCACGCGGAAGCCGTTTGCGCTCGGCATCGCGGTCGTCGACCACATCGAGCCGATCATCTCGCTGTTTGACACGTATCTAGGGCGCGAGGGCGCCTTCCTCGAGCGGCCGTTCTGCACCTTCGGCGGCTGCCCGATCGTCTCGCCGCTGCGCTTCGGCAAGGACAACGCCGAGGTGCTCGTGAAGCTCGCGGAGCTCGGCCTCCCGGGCGACGTCGCGATCGCGCCGCAGGCGGGCGCGACCTCGCCGGCCGCGCTCGCGGGGACGCTGGTGCAGAGCTTCGCGGAGACGCTGTCGTGCCTTTGCGTCATGAACCTCGTGCGCCGCGGCAGCCGGATCAACTTCGGCATGTGGCCGTTCATCTCGGACCTGCGCACGGGCGCGTTCAGCGGCGGCAGCGGCGAGGAAGCGCTCGTGACGGCCGCGACGATCCAGATGGGCAGCCACTTCGGCTTCATGACGAGCATCGGCGCCGGCATGACGGACTCGAAGACGATGGACGCGCAGGCGGGCTACGAGAAGGCGCTGACCGTGGCGTCGGCCGCCCTCGCCGGCTGCAACCAGGTGTCGTCCTACCCCGGGATCGTCGGCAGTCTCATGGGCCAGTCCTTCGAGGGCATGCTGATCGACAACGACATGATCGGGAACGTGCAGCGGATGCTGCGCGGGATCGAGGTCACGGAGGAGACGCTGTCCTTCGACGTCATCAAGGAGACGGTGACGGGCCCGGGCCATTACCTCGGCCACCCGCAGACGCTCTCCCTGATGACGAGCGAGTTCCTGTACCCGGACCTGGCCGACCGGACGACGCCGGGGCAGTGGGAGGAGGAGGGGCACCCGACCATCTACGAGCGGGCGCACAAGCGGGTGCACCAGATCCTGTCGGAGTACTACCCGACCTACATTTCGCCCGAGGCCGACCGCCGGATCCGCGAGCGCTTCCCCATCAAGCTGGATCCGCGGGACATGAAGCCGGGGAATGGGCGGTGGGGGAAGGCGTAAAAGGGTAAAAGGGGACAGCCACCTTTAAAGGGGACAGACACCTTTAGCGTCGAAGCCCTCGCTCGCGGGACGGCATTGGTCGCTAAAGGTGTCTGTCCCCTTTAAAGGTGGCTGTCCCCTTTTACGCATTACGTAACCCCGCACTCCAACAGGGATTTTTCCGCCTTTTCGCGGTTGTGCGGCGCAGTGCCGGCCTCTATAATGCGCGCGGTTTTCGGCCGCCCTGCGGCTTAAGAGCTGCGCGTGAAAACGCCACGGAC
>DASSUY010000295.1:0-6160 GCA_035706525.1 Steroidobacteraceae bacterium | reverse complement strand
GGCATCGCCGGCGTCGCCTACGCGGTGATGACGACGCCGCTCGACCGCGGCGTCGCCACCTGGTTCCTCGAGCACGCCTACGAGGAGGGCGGCGGCACCAACGTCGTCAACGTCATCCTCGTCGACTTCCGCGGCTTCGACACCTTCGGCGAGATCACGGTCGTCTGCATCGTCGCGATCACGGTGTATGCGCTCCTGCGCCGCTTCCGCCCCGCGCCGGAGAGCATCGCGGTCAGCGGCGTCTACCGGAAGCTCGAGATCGAGGAGCAGGCGCTCGCGGACGTGAACGAGCCGCTGCCGCGCGGCCCCATGCGCACGCCCGCCGTCCTCGTCCGGCTCCTCCTGCCGCTCGCGGGGCTCGTCGCGTTCTACCTCCTGCTGCGCGGCCACGACGCGCCGGGCGGCGGCTTCGTGGGAGGCCTCGTGGCCGCGACCGCGGTCATCGCGCAGTACATGGCGGGCGGCACGATCTGGGTCGAGTCGCGCCTTCGCGTGCACCCGCTCGTGTGGATCGGGCTCGGCCTGCTCGCCGCGGCGGGCGCGGGCATGATCGCCTGGCTGGACGCGCTGCCCTTCCTCACCTCACGCATCGTGGACGTGCAGCTCCCCCTCGTCGGCGAGGTGCACCTCTCGACGGTGCTGCTCTTCGACCTCGGCGTGTTCGCGCTCGTGATCGGCGCGACGCTCCTGATGCTGGTCGCGCTCGCGCACCAGTCGCTCCGGAGCCCCCGCCGGGCGGTCGCGCCCGCGGTGCCGGACGCCGACGGCGACGGGCTCGTGGTCGAGGCGGAGTCGCCCTGATGGAGCTCGTGTACGCGCTCGGCATCGGCATCCTCGCGGGCTCCGGCGTCTGGCTGCTGCTGCGGCCGCGCAGTTTCCAGGTGCTCATGGGCCTCATGCTGCTGTCCTACGCGACGAACCTGTTCATCTTCGGCATGGGCCGGCTCGCGCAGCACGCGCCGCCGATCCTCGACGCGGCGGCGGCCGCCAGCGACTCGGTCGACCCGATGCGCTACGCGGATCCCGTGCCGCAGGCGCTCGTGCTGACCGCGATCGTCATCGGCTTCGCGACGACCGCGCTCTTCCTCGTCGTGCTGCTCGCGCTCCGCGGCCAGACCGGCACCGACCACGTGGACGGCCGGGAGCCCGAGGAATGAACGCGCTGCTCCGCCACATCGTCGTGCTGCCGGTTCTGCTGCCGCTGCTTGCCGGCACGCTGATGTTCTTCGTGGCCGAGGCCCGGCGCTCGCTGCGTATCTCGATCGCGCTCGCCTCCGTGCTCGCGCAGCTCGCGGCCGGCGCCGCGCTCCTCTACCTGACGAGCGACGCCGCGCCCTGGATCTGGCCGGAAGGCGTCGGCGTGTACCCGGTCGGCGGCTGGCCCGCGCCCTTCGGCATCGTGCTCGTCGTCGACCGCCTCGCGGCCGTGATGGTGACGCTGACGGGGATCGTCTCGCTCTCCGCGCTCGTGTACTCCGCCACGCGCTGGGACCGCCCGGGGCAACCCTTCCATTCGCTGCTGCAGTTCCTGACGATGGGGCTGAACGGCGCCTTCCTGACCGGCGACCTGTTCAACCTGTTCGTCTTCTTCGAGGTGCTGCTCGCCGCCTCCTATGGGCTGATGCTCCGCGGCGGCGGCACGGAGCGCATCCGGCTCGGCCTGCACTACGTCGCCGTGAACCTGACGGGCTCGGTGCTCTTCCTCGTCGGCGTCGCGCTCATCTACGGCATGACGGGCACGCTCAACATGGCGGACCTCGCCGGGCGCGCCGCGATGCTCGACCCCCACGAGCGGGGGCTGTTCGACGCGGGCGCCGCCGTCCTCGGCATCGCCTTCCTGATCAAGGCGGGCAGCTGGCCGCTCAACTTCTGGCTGCCCGGGACCTACTCGATCGCGATCGCTCCGGTCGGCGCGCTGTTCGCGATGATGACGAAGGTCGGGCTGTACGCGATCCTCCGGCTCGGGACGATCCTCGAGGAGTACGAGACGCTCGGCGCCGCGCTCTTCTTCATCGGGCTCGCGAGCCTCGCGACCGGCGCGATCGGCATGCTGGGCGCGAAGCACCTCGCGCGGCTCGTCGGCTACTCGGTCCTCGTCTCGACGGGCATCCTGCTGTCGGCGCTCGGCCTTCGCATCGAGGCGCTCACGGCGCCCATCCTCTTCTACCTCGTGGTGTCCGCGATCACCACCTGTCTCTTCTTCCTGCTGACCGGCATGACCGACCGCACGCGCCAGGCCGACCCCGCGCTGTTCGCAAGCGACGACGAAGAGCCCGCGCCCGTGTACGCCGCCTACGGCATCAAGGCGCCCTCGGTCGAGGGCGGTGACGGCGACGTGGGCGTCGCGATCCCGGCGGTCATGGCCTTCCTCGGCATGGTCTTCGCCTGCTGCGCGCTGCTCGTGACCGGGCTTCCGCCGCTGCCCGGCTTCCTCGCGAAGTTCTCGCTGCTCGCGACTGCGCTCGCGGCGACGCCGGCGGGCGCCGCGCCCAAGGAGGTCTGGCTGCTGGCCGTCGCCGTGCTGGGCTCGGGCCTCGCCGGGCTGATCGCGCTCAGCCGCGTCGGCATGCGGCTCTTCTGGAGCGTGGCGGCGCGCCAGACGCCGCGGCTGCGGCTCCTCGAAGCCGCGCCGGTCGGGATGCTCGTGCTGCTCGCGGGCGGGCTCGCGCTGTTCGCCGGCCCCGTGAACACCTACCTCGACGCCGCCGCGCGCTCCCTGCACCGGCCGGATGCCTATCTCCACGCCGTGCTCTCCCTCGAGACGCGGCGCGAGGCGCCCGCGGAGCCCGCGCCATGACCGGACCTGCCCGCCGCGTGTCGCCCGTGCTCGTGGCCGTGCTCACGGCGACCTGGCTGCTTCTGAACCAGTCGCTGTCCGCGGGCCACGTCGCGCTCGGCCTCCTCTTGTCCACGGGTCTCGTGTGGTTCGGGTCGGCGCTGAGGCCCCTGCAGGCGCCGCTCGGCCGGGTGGACCGCGCGCTCGGACTCTTCTTCGTCGTGCTCTGGGACGTGCTGCGTTCCAACGTCGCCGTCGCCCGCATCGTCCTCGGCCTCGCCGGCAGGAAGGCCAACCCTGGGTTCCTCCGGGTACCGCTGGACCTCCGCGACGACCACGGGCTCGCGGTGCTCGCCTGTATCGTGACCTCGACGCCGGGCACGGTCTGGGCCGGCCTGTCGCAGGACCGGGAGACGCTGACGCTGCACGTGCTCGACCTGCACGACGAGGACAAGTGGATACGCACGATCAAGCAGCGCTACGAACGCCCGCTCATGGAGATATTCCGGTGAACGCCTTCTTTGCCTTCGCGGTCAGCTTCGCGACCCTCTGCCTGGGGGCGGCCCTCGTGCTGGCCTCGTACCGCCTGTTCGCGGGCCCGAGCGCCCAGGACCGCGTGCTCGCCTTCGACACCTTCTACATCAACGGGATGCTGATCCTCCTGATGCAGGCGATCCGGAGCGGCTCCAGCTCGTACTTCGACATGGCGCTCCTGATCGCGCTCTTCGGCTTCCTCGGGACGTTCGCGCTCGCGCGCTTCCTGCTGCGCCAGGAGATCATCGAGCCATGACGATCTACGACCTCCCGACCTGGGCGGCGCTGCCGGCCGGCATCCTCCTGATCCTCGGCGGGCTGTTCGTCCTCCTCGGCTCGCTCGGGCTCGTGCGCCTTTCGAGCTTCTACGCGCGCATGCACCCGCCCACCATGGGCACGACGCTGGGAACCGGCTGCGTGCTGGTGGCGTCCATGCTCGTATCGTCGGCCATCGCGGGGCGGCCGGCCGTCCACGAGCTTCTCATCACGCTGTTCGTGGTCATGACGACGCCGGTCTCGGGGACGACCCTGATGGCGGCGGCGATCGCGCGCTCGAAACCGAAGCCGAAGGAGACGTCGTGACCGAACCGGAGCTGCTGAACTGCCCGTACTGCGGCGAATCCGTCGAGGTCTTCGTCGACCTCGACGGCGGCGACGTGCAGTCATACGTCGAGGACTGCCCGGTCTGCTGCCGGCCCTGGCAGGTCGAGGTCCGGCTCGACGAGCTGGAGGGCTGGAGTGTGTCGCTCCGGACCTCCGACGAATGAGGCCCTAGACGACCTCGCGCAGCGCCTTCAGCGCCGCCTCGACTTCGCGCTCGTCGTTCACGAGGCTGGGCGCCAGCCGCGCCTTCACGTCCTTGTACGGCGAGGTCGAGGCGATGACCTTGCGCTGCAGCAGCTTCTCCACGGTCTCGCCCGCCGTCTGCCCTTCCACCTCGAAGGCGATGATGCCGGCCGACAGCGCGGGATCCATCGGCGTGAGCACCGTCACGCCCGGGATCTTCGCGAGGCCTTCCTTGCACTGCGTGTTGAGCGCAGCGATGCGGTCGGCGATGCGCTTCCGGCCGATGCGCTCGTGGAACTCGAAGGCCGAGGTCGCGGCCCACTGGTGCTCGAAGGCCTTGAACCCGCCCGGCGAGAGCCAGGTCGCCCCCACGATCTTCGGCGCACGGGCGTCCTCCCAGGCCACGAACGGCTCGGCGTCGTAGAACGTCGGAATGGTCGGCCGGATGCGGCCCCAGTTCTTCTCGGGCACCCAGACGAGGCCCGTGCCGCGCGGCGCGAAGATCCACTTGTGCGTGCTGACCGCCACGAAGTCGGCGCCGAGCTGCGCGACCTGCGCCTCCTGGTTGCCGAAGCCGTGCACCGCGTCGAGCACGACGAGGATGCGGTCCTTCTCGTCGCGGCCGGCGTTGACCGCCGCGACCATCTGCGTGAGGGCGTGCACCGGGATCTTGAGGCCGGTGCTCGAGTGCACCCAGGTGATGCCGATCACGCGCGTCTCGGGGCGGATCGCGGACTTCAGGTTCCCGACGATCTCGTCCGCCGTCGCGGTCGCAGGATCGTCGTAGAGCGGCGCGCGGCGCCAGCTCGCGCCCGCCTTCTCCGCGGCCATGCGGGCCGCCTCGTGGTGCACGTAGTGGTCGTGCGTCGTGCAGAGGATCTCGTCGCCCGGCTTAAGGATGAGCCCGTTGTAGATGAGCGCGAGGCCCTCCGTCGTGCTGTCGGTGAGCGCGATCTCCTTCGGCTGGCCGCCGACGTACTTCGCCGCCGCGTGCGTCACGCGATCGGGGTACGGCAGTTCCTTGACCTCCTCGCCGAAGAATCCGGTGAAGCCCATGCCGTGCTCGGTGGTCAGGAACGGGTTGTCGTCGAGCAGCTGGCGGAAGTGCTCGATCGACTCGCGCACCGGCTTCGGGTGGGAAACGATGTAGAACTGCGAGAAGTGCAGCCACTCGGGCGAGAGTCGGTCGAACTGTGCCTTCACGGCGGCCCAGTCGGAGCCCGCATCCAGCGCCGGCACGGCGGCGGGGGCGGGCTGGTCCGCACGGGCCGCGCGGGCGGCGGCCGCGCCGACAAAGGACAGGCCGACGGAAGCGACGAAGTCGCGGCGGTTGAGGCTCATGGCGCGGTTTCCCCTGGTTGACCGGTCCGAAGGGCGCCGATCATACGCCGGACTCGCGGGGAAAGCCCCTGGCGGGCCGCGGCCTCGAGGTTCGCGAGGCCCTGCGCGATGCTGGCCGGCATCCTGGCACGGGGCGCCGCGGAGTGGTTTCATGGGTGCACGCCCATGAAGCGCCTGCTGCCCACTCTTGCGATCGCGCTGCTCGCGGCGGGATGTGCCGGCACGCCCACGAAGGACGCCCCGCCCGCGGGCGAAGGCGTGCGGGACTCGATCGCCGCCCTCGCCCTGTCGATGGTCGGCGTGCCGTACCGCTACGGCGGCGCCGATCCGGCCCGCGGCTTCGACTGCAGCGGGCTCGTCTACTACGCGTATTCTGCGAACGGCCAGGCGGTGCCGCGGACGTCGCGGTCGCAATTCGATGCTGCCCTGAAGATCGAGCTGGAGGACGCGAGGGAAGGCGACCTCCTGTTCTTCAGCGACCAGGAGCATCTCTCGCACGTCGGGATCTATCTCGGCGGCGGCCGCTTCATCCATGCGCCGTCATCCGGCGGCCGGGTCCGTGTCGAAGACGTCGATGCGCCGTACTACCGGCAGTACCTGGTCGCAGTCGGGCGGCTGTTGCCCGGCGACTAGGTACAGCCGCGCAGCAGGAAGATGACGATCAGGATCGGGATGGGGATGCCGAGCAGCCAGGCGAGGATGTAGCCGATCTTGCCGGACTGT
>DASSUY010000294.1:0-11426 GCA_035706525.1 Steroidobacteraceae bacterium | reverse complement strand
AGCCACGTGCTAGAGGTAGCCCGGTCGATCGGCCGCGAGCTGCGCGAATACCGCATCGTGGTCAACAAGTCCACGGTGCCGGTTGGCACGGCCGAGGCCGTGCGCGCCGAGCTCCAGCGGGTCCTCGACGAGCTGATCGCCCACAACCGCAGCAAGGGCCGCCTCAGATTCACGACGGACGCCAGGGCGGCGGTGGCCCACGGGCTGTTCCAGATCATCGCGGTCGGCACGCCGCCGGACGAGGACGGCTCGGCGGACCTTCGGCACGTGCTCGCGGTCGCCCGCACGGTCGGCGAGCACATGGACGAGTACAAGGTGGTCATGACGAAGTCGACGGTGCCGGTCGGCACTTCCGACAAGGTCAAGGCGACCGTCGCGGCGACGCTGGTGGCGCGCGGCGCCCAGGTCGACTTCGACGTCGTCTCGAATCCCGAATTCCTGAAGGAAGGCGCGGCCATCGCGGACTTCATGAAGCCGGACCGCGTCGTCGTCGGCACGGACAACCCCCGGACCGCCGAGCTGCTGAAGGTCCTCTACGACCCGTTCACCCGCAACCACGAGCGCATGATCATCATGGACCTGCGCTCCGCCGAGCTCACGAAATACGCGGCGAACGCGATGCTCGCGACCAAGATCAGCTTCATGAACGAGCTCGCGAACATCGCCGAGCGGGTGGGCGCGGACATCGAGAAGATCCGCACCGGCATCGGCTCGGACCCGCGCATCGGCTACTCCTTCATCTATCCCGGCGCCGGCTACGGGGGTTCCTGCTTCCCGAAGGACGTCAAGGCGCTCGTGCGCTCGGCGAAGGAGGTCGGGCACGAGGCGCGCGTGCTGGGGGCCGTCGAGGCGGTCAACGACGCCCAGAAGCACGTCCTGTTCGCGAAGATCTCGCGGTTCTTCGGCGGCAAGCTCGCCGGGCGCCGGATCGCGGTCTGGGGCCTCGCCTTCAAGCCCAATACCGACGACCTGCGCGAGGCGCCCTCGCGCGTGCTGCTCGAGAACCTCTGGGCGGCGGGCGCGTCCGTCCGCGCCTACGACCCGGTCGCCATGCCCGAGACGCGCCGGATCTACGGCGATCGGCCGGACCTCGAGTTGTGCGAGAGCGCGGTCGCGGCGCTCGACGGCTGCGACGCGCTCGCGATCGTGACCGAGTGGCAGGAGTTCAGGAGCCCCGACTTCGCGCGCATCAAGGCGACGCTCAAGCAGCCGCTCGTCTTCGACGGCCGCAACATCTACGAGCCGTCCTTCGTGGCGCGGCAGGGACTGCGCTATTTCGGCATCGGGCGCGGCGAGCGCATCCCGTACTGAGGGTGGCGGCCATCAAGTCCTTGATTCCCGGCCTGCCGGGCCGCCGGGCGGCCTCGACCTACATCACGAATTCATTTTCAAGTAGCTGTTTCTAGGCCGGTTTTCCGGCACAATCCGCGTTCATACCAAGGGAAGGAGCAGGGAGCGCATGGCTGCTGCGAAGGAGAACACGAAGCGACAGATGTCGCAGCTCGAGCGGCTGGAAGCCGAGAGCATCTACATCATCCGCGAGGTTGCGGCCGAGTTCGACAACCCGGTGATGCTCTACTCGATCGGCAAGGACAGCTCCGTCCTCCTGCACCTCGCGCGAAAGGCCTTCTACCCGGGGCCGCTCCCGTTCCCGCTGATGCACATCGACACGACCTGGAAGTTCCGCGACATGATCGCCTTCCGGGACCGGATGGCGCGCGAGATCGGCTTCGACCTCATCGTCCACACCAACACCGAGGCTGCGAAGGCGGGGGTGAGCCCGTTCACGCACGGCTCGCGATACACCGACGTCATGAAGACCGAGGCGCTCAAGGCCGCGCTCTCGAAGCACAAGTTCGACGCCGCCTTCGGCGGGGCCCGCCGAGACGAGGAGAAGTCGCGCGCCAAGGAGCGCGTGTTCTCCTTCCGCGACTCCCAGCACCGCTGGGACCCGAAGAGCCAGCGCCCCGAGCTCTGGAGCATCTACAACGGCCGCATCCGCCAGGGCGAGAGCATCCGCGTGTTCCCGCTCTCGAACTGGACCGAGCTCGACGTCTGGCTCTACATACACCTCGAGAAGATTCCCGTGGTGCCGCTCTATTTCGCGGCGCCGCGGCCGGTCGTCGACCGCGACGGCATGCTCATCATGGTCGACGACGACCGGATGCCGCTCAAGGACGGCGAGACGCCGCGCATGGAGACGGTGCGCTTCCGCAGCCTCGGCTGCTACCCGCTGTCGGGCGCGATGCGCTCGAACGCGGCCGACCTCACCGCCGTGATCGAGGAGATGCTCGTCACGCGCACTTCCGAGCGCCAGAGCCGCGCCATCGACTTCGACCAGGCCGCGGCCATGGAGAAGCGCAAGCGCGAGGGGTATTTCTGATGGCCGCGGTCAAGCTCGCCGACTTCCTCAAGCGCCACGAGGCGAAGAGCCTCCTGCGCTTCATCACCTGCGGCAGCGTGGACGACGGCAAGAGCACGCTGATCGGGCGGATCCTGCACGACTCGCAGCAGATCCTCGAAGACCAGCTCACTGCGGTCACGAACGACAGCCGCAAGTGGGGGACGACCGGGAGCGGGGAGGTCGACCTCGCGCTGCTCGTCGACGGCCTGCAGGCGGAGCGCGAGCAGGGCATCACGATCGACGTCGCCTACCGTTACTTCGACACCGAGAAGCGCAAGTACATCATCGCGGACTGCCCGGGACACGAGCAGTACACGCGCAACATGGCGACCGGCGCCTCGACCGCGGACCTCGCGATCATCCTGATCGACGCCTCGCGCGGCGTGCAGGTGCAGACGCGCCGCCACGCATACATCGTCTCGCTGCTCGGCATCCGGCACGTGATCGTCGCGGTCAACAAGATGGACCTCGTCGGGTACGACGAGAAGGTGTTCCGCCGCATCCACGACGACTGCCTGAAGATCACCGGCATCAAGGACGTGGACGCGCGCATCGTTCCCGTGTCGGCGCTCAAGGGCGACAACGTCGTGACGGCCGGCAAGGGCATGCCCTGGTACGAGGGCCCCTCGATCATCGAGGTGCTCGACACGATCGACGTGACCGGCGACCAGCCGCTGCAGGACCTGCGGCTCCCGGTGCAGTACGTGAACCGGCCGGACCACACGTTCCGCGGCTACTCGGGCACGATCGCGGCCGGCTCGGTCGCCGTAGGCGACCCGGTCATGGCCGTGCCCTCGCGCCGGCTCAGCAAGGTCCGCGAGATCGTCACATTCGACGGCAAGCCCGCGAGTGCGGGAGCCGGCGAGGCGGTTACGCTCGTCCTCGAGGACGAGCTCGACATCACGCGCGGCGACGTCCTGGCGCACCCGGACCGCGCGCCCTCGGTCAGCCGCGTGTTCGACGCGCACATCATCTGGATGAGCGACACGCCGCTGCTGCCCGGCCGGCAGTACGAGTTCAAGCTCTCGCACCGCTACATGCGCGGCACCGTGGAGGGCATCACGCACCGCGTGGACGTCAACGACCTCTCCGAGCACCCGGCCACCGAGCTCAAGCTCAACGAGGTCGGCCTGTGCCGCATCGTGGTCTCCGAGCAGGCCGCCTTCGACACCTACGGCACCTGCCGGTCGACGGGCGCGCTGATCGTCGTCGACCGCCTGACGCACGCAACCGCGGGCGCGGGCATGATCCTGCGCAGCGCCGCCCCGTCGGGGGCGCACGACGTGTCGGTCTACTGGCAGCCGACGAAGATCACGCACGAGCAGCGCGCCAACCAGAAGGCGCAGCGGCCCTGCATCCTCTGGTTCACCGGCCTCTCGGGCGCCGGCAAGTCGACCATCGCGAACGCGGTCGAGCAGGCGCTGTTCCTGCGCGGCCACCACAGCTACCTGCTGGACGGCGACAACATCCGCCACGGGCTCAACAAGGACCTCGACTTCAGCGACGCGGGGCGCGTCGAGAACGTGCGGCGCATCGGCGAGGTCGCCAAGCTTTTCGTGGACGCCGGCATGATCGTCGTCACGGCCTTCATCTCGCCGTTCCGCAGCGACCGCCGCCTCGTCCGCGACCTCGTGAAGGAGGGCGAGTTCGTCGAGGTCTTCGTCTCGACGCCGCTCGAGGTCTGCGAGCAGCGCGACCCCAAGGGGCTCTACAAGAAGGCGCGCGGCGGGGAGCTCAGGAACTTCACCGGCATCAGCTCGCCCTACGAGGCGCCGGAGAAGGCGGAGATCACGATCGACAGCTCGAAGCTCTCGGTGGCGGAGTGCGTCGACCAGGTGATCCGCTATCTCGAGGCGCACGGGCGCCTGAAGAGCTGAGCCGTGCTGGTCCCGGTCATCCTCTCGGGCGGCGCGGGGACACGGCTCTGGCCGCTGTCGCGGGAGCTGTACCCCAAGCAGTTCCTGCCGCTCGTCGGCGAGCGCACGATGATCCAGGAGACGGCTCTGCGCACGGCGGGCCTCCCGGACCTCTCCCGCCCCATCGTCGTCTGCAACGAGGCGCACCGGTTCCTGGTCGGCGAGCAGCTGCGCCTGGTGGGCGTCGAGCCGCGCTCGATCCTGCTCGAGCCCATGGGCCGGAACACGGCGCCTGCGGTCGCGGTCGCGGCGCACGCCGCGCTCTCCGGACCCGAGGCCGGCGACCCGCTCCTGCTGGTCCTGCCGGCAGACCACGTCCTCCCGGACGCCGCCGCCTTCCGTGAGGCCGTCGCCGCCGCGATGCCGGCGGCCCGCGAGGGACGCCTCATCACCTTCGGTGTCGTGCCGACGCACGCGGAGACCGGGTACGGCTACATCCGCCGCGGCCCGGGCAAGGGCCCCGTCTGGCCCGTCGCCCGATTCGTCGAGAAGCCGGACGCCGCTCGCGCGCGCGAGTTCGTCGAGAGCGGCGACTATCTCTGGAACAGCGGCATGTTCCTGCTGCCGGCGCGCGCCTACCTCGAGGAGCTGGCGCGGCTCGACCCCGCCATGTCCGTCGCCTGCCGCAAAGCCTGGGAGGCGGCGGCCAGCGACCTCGACTTCGTGCGGCTCGACAAGGCAGCCTTCGAGGCCTGCCGCGCCGACTCGATCGACTACGCCGTCATGGAGAAGACGACCCTCGCCTCGGTCGTGCCGCTGGCGGGCGGGTGGAGCGACGTCGGCTCCTGGGCGGCGCTGCACGACGCGCTCGCCGTCGACGACGGCGGAAACGTCACGCGCGGCGACGTCGTGGCCGAGGACGCGCACGGCTGCCTGCTGTACTCCACCGACCGCCTCGTGGCGGCCGTCGGCCTCGAGGGACACGTCGTGGTCGAGACCAAGGACGCGGTGATGGTCGCGCCGAAGTCCCGCGTGCAGGACGTCAAGCGCCTGGTGGAGCGGATGAAGAAGGCCGGGCGCAGCGAGCCCGGGCTGCACCGCGAGGTGTTCCGCCCATGGGGCAGCTACGACAGCGTGGACGCGGGGCCGCGCTTCCAGGTGAAGCGCCTGACCGTCAAGCCCGGCGCGAAGCTGTCCCTGCAGAAGCACGCCCACCGCGCGGAGCACTGGGTCGTCGTGAAGGGCAGGGCGCGCATCACGCGCGACCACGAGGTGTTCGACCTCGGCGAGAACGAGTCGACCTACATCCCGATCGGCGCGGTGCACCGCATCGAGAATCCCGGCACCGAACTGCTCCAGATCATCGAGGTGCAGTCCGGCGGCTACCTCGGGGAGGACGACATCGTGCGCATCGAGGACACCTACGGCCGCACGGGCCGGACGGACTGAGCCGCCGCCCGGACGAGGCCATGAAAGTACCCCTGCTGGACCTCAAGCCGCAGTACCTCGCGCTCAAGCAGGAGCTGGACGAGGCCATGCTGCGCGTCGCGGCCTCGCAGCATTTCATCCTCGGGGAGGCGGTCCGCCGCCTCGAGAAGGACGTCGCGGCGTACTGCGGCGCGAAGCACGGCCTCGGGCTCTCCTCGGGCACGGACGCGCTGCTGCTCGCGCTCATGGCCTACGGCTACGGCGCGGGCGACGAGGTCGTCACGACGCCCTACACGTTCTTCGCGACCGGCGGGACGATCGCGCGCACCGGCGCGCGCCCTGTGTTCCTCGACATCGACCCCGTGACCTACAACCTGCGCGCCGACCTCGTCGAGCGCTTCCTGGAGAAGGACTGCGAGCGGCGCGCCGACCAGCTCTACAACCGGCAGACCGGCGGCCGCGTGCGCGCCATCATGCCGGTGCACCTGTACGGCCAGTGCGCCGACATGGACGCCTTCCTGAAGCTCGGCGAGCGGTTCGGCCTCACGGTCATCGAGGACGCCGCGCAGGCGATCGGTTCCGAGTGCCCCGGCGGCCGCCGCGCCGCGGGGATCGGCGACGTCGGCTGCCTGTCGTTCTTCCCCACCAAGAACCTCGGGGCCTTCGGCGACGCCGGCATGGTCGTGACGAACGACGATGCGCTCGCCGAGCGCATGCGGATCCTGCGCGTCCACGGCGGCGAGCCGAAGTACTACCACTCCGTGATCGGCGGCACCTTCCGGCTGGACGAGATCCAGGCCGCGGTGCTGAACGTGAAGCTCCCCCACCTCGAGTCCTGGCACGCCGCGCGGCAGCGCAACGCGGCCTATTATGACCGCGCCTTCGCGGCCTCCGGCGCCGCCCAGGTCCTCACGCCGACCGCTCGTCCGGGCTACCGCCACATCTACAACCAGTATGTGATCCGTGTCCCGGATCGGGACCGGCTGCGTGCCTACCTTGGCGAGCAGGGAGTGGGCACGGAGATCTACTACCCCGTGCCGCTGCACATGCAGAAATGCTTCGCCTACCTCGGCTACCGGCCCGAGGACTGCCCCGAGTCGGCGCAGGCGGCGTCGGAGACGCTCGCATTGCCGATCTACCCGGAGCTCGCCGAGGCGCAGCTCCAGTACGTCGTCGACACGATCGCGGGCTTCTACAGGGCGCGCTGAGCAACATGGACCTTTCGAGCTGCTTCAAGGCCTATGACGTCCGCGGGCGCATCCCGGACGAGCTGAACGCGGAGGCGGTCTACCGGATCGGGCGCGCCTACGCGGCATACCTGAAGCCCGGCCGCGTCGCGATCGGGCGCGACATCCGCCACTCGAGCAAGGAATTCGCGGAGGCGCTCGCGCGCGGGCTCACCGACTCGGGCGTCGACGTCGTGGACATCGGCCTCTGCGGCACGGAGTGCGTCTACTTCGCGACGTTCTCGCTCGGCCTCGACGGCGGCATCATGGTCACGGCGAGCCACAACCCGCCGGACTACAACGGGCTCAAGTTCGTGCGCGCCGAGGCACGGCCCATCAGCGGCGACACGGGCCTGCAGGACATCCGCCGCCTGGCCGAGGCGGGCGAATTCGAGGAGGTGCCGAAGAAGGGAACGGCGGTCGAGCTCGACATCCTGCCCGCGTGGCGCGACCACCTGCTGTCGTACGTCGAGGCCGCGAAGCTCAAGCCGCTCTCGATCGTCTGCAACGGCGGCAACGGCGGCGCCGCGATCGGCATCGACCTGGTCGAGAAGCAGCTGCCGTTCCGCTTCACCAAGGTGCACCACGCGCCGGACGGGGACTTCCCGAACGGCGTGCCGAATCCCATGCTCGAGGAGAACCGCGAGGTCACGGCGCGCCAGGTGCGCCTCTCCCGCGCCGACCTCGGCATCGCCTTCGACGGCGACTTCGACCGCTGCTTCTTCTTCGACGAGGAAGGGCGGTTCATCGATGGCTACTACATAGTCGGCCTCCTGGCGGGTACCTTCCTCGAGCAGCACCGCGGCGCGCCGATCGTGCACGACCCGCGCGTCGTCTGGAACACGCAGCAGGTCGTGCGCAGCGCCGGCGGCCGCCCCGTGCAATGCAAGTCCGGCCACGCGTTCATGAAGCAGGGCATGCGGGAGGCGGACGCGGTCTACGGCGGCGAGATGAGCGGCCACCACTACTTCCGCCGCTTCGCCTACTGCGACAGCGGAATGATCCCCTGGCTCGTCATGGCGCAGCACCTCTCGCGCACGGGCAAGCCGTTGTCGGCGCTCGTGGACGAGCGCATCAAGCTCTTCCCGTCGAGCGGCGAGATCAACCGCCGGATCGGTGACGTGAAGGGGGCGGTCGAGGCGGTGCGGCAGCGCTACCAGCCCGGGTCGGTCAAGATCGAGCACGTCGACGGGCTCTCGATCGAGCATCCGCGCTGGCGCTTCAACCTGCGCAGCTCCAACACGGAGCCGCTGCTGCGCCTCAACGTCGAGTCCCGCGGCGACGCCCCCCTGATGCAGGAAAAGACCGCGGAGATCCTCGCCCTCGTCGAACAGTTCGCCTGACGCCCGCGGGCAGGGGCGATGCAAGACTGGCGGAAACTCCTCTCGCTGTTCCCGCGCCGGGACCGGCTGCGCATCCTCGCGCTGCTCGCGAGCACGACGGTGACGGGCCTTCTGCAGGCCGTCGGCGTCGCCGCCATCATGCCGTTCATCGCCGTCGTCGCGGACCCGGGGCTCGTCCGGTCGAACCCCTGGCTCGCGCGCGCCTACTCGAGCCTCGAGTTCGAGGGCACGAACGAGTTCCTGGTGTTCCTCGGGATCTGCGCGATGGCGGTGCTGCTCGTCACCAACGTCCTCGTCGCGCTGAACGCCTGGCTCACCTTCCGCGTCTGCCACATCGGGGAGCACGACCTGTCCCGGCGACTTCTGCGGACCTACCTGCGCAGCCCCTGGCAGCTCATGCTCCAGCGAAACTCCGCGGAACTCCTCAAGATGCTCGTGAGCGAGGTGGACCGCGTCGTGATCCGCACGCTCATGGCGGGCATCGGCGTGTTCTCGGACCTGGTCACGACCCTGTTCATGGTCGCGCTGCTCCTGTGGATCGACCCTGTCGTCACGGCCGCGACGCTCGCCGTCCTCGGCGTCGCCTACGGCCTCATCTATGCGCTCGTGACGCCGCGCGTCGTCCGACTCGGCACCGAATTCCCCGCGCTCAACACCGAGGCCTACAAGAACGCGCACGAGGCACTCGCGGCCGCCCGCGAGATCCGGATCGCGGGCAGCGAGGAGCATTTCGTCGAGCGCTTCTCGCGCCCGCTGCTGCGGCTGTCGCGCAATTCCATCCGCTACAGCACGCTCGACATCATCCCGGCGCAGGCGCTCGAGCTCATCGCGTTCGGGGGCCTCATCGCCGCGGCCGTGTACCTTCTCTCGGAAAGCGGCGACGCGGCGCGGGTCGTCCCGACGATCGCGATGTTCGGCTTCGCCGCCTACCGCCTCATCCCGGCCCTCAAGGACCTGTTCGACGGCCTGGAGGCGATCCGTTACAACATGGTCGCGCTGGAGCCGCTGTGGCGCGACTTCAACCTGCCGGACTCCGGGCCCGGGCCCCGGGAGCGGGAACTGCCGCCGCCGCGCGAGGGGATCCGGCTCGAGCAGGTGGCCTACACCTATCCGGGCGGCCGGCAGCCGGCGCTCACCGGTGTCGACCTCGCCCTCGAAGCCGGCAAGTCCCACTGCCTCGTCGGCTCGACCGGCGCGGGCAAGTCGACGACCCTCGACGTCCTGCTGGGGTTGCTGCGGCCCTCCGCGGGCCGCGTGCTCGTCGACGGCCGGCCGCTCGGCGAAGGCGACCTGCGTGCCTGGCAGCGCCACATCGGCTACGTGCCGCAGTCCGTGTTCCTGCTGGACGACAGCGTCGCCGCCAACATCGCGCTCGGCGTCGAGGCGGCGGAAATCGACATGGCCCGCGTCGAGCGCGCGGCCCGCATCGCGCAGGTGCACGACTTCATCGTGCGCGACCTGCCGCAGGGCTACGGGACGCTGGTCGGCGAGCGCGGCGCGAGCCTCTCCGGCGGCCAGCGCCAGCGCATCGGCATCGCGCGCGCGCTCTACCGCGACCCGCCGGTGCTGGTCCTGGACGAGGCGACGAACGAGCTGGACCTCGTGACGGAACTGAAGCTCCTCGATGCGCTGCGCGGCCTCGGGCGGAGGACGATCGTCTTCGTCTCGCATCGCGCGACGGTCGCGGGATTCTGCGACCAGGTCGCGGTGTTCGAAGGAGGTCGCGTGGCGGCGCGCGGCGACTACGAGTCCCTCACGGCGGCGGACAGCCCCTACCGGTCGCTGCTCGAGGAGACCGCTTCGCGCCGGCTAGGGTGAGCCGAGCCGGATCGCGACCGGCGTGCCGCCGAGGCTGCGGCGCAGGTAGTCGAGGATGGCGTAGATGAAGAGGATCGCGCCGCTCATCTCGAGGAATTCCTCGCAGCCCACGATCGTCATGTACGCGAGGTCCATGTCGCCCGAGACCTCGGAGATGTACCAGCCGCCGACCATCTCGAATCCGCCGCAGCCCGCGAGGTAGAGGCAGCCGGCCGCGAACACGAGCTGCCGGGTCGGCTCCGGCAGCCGCAGGACGAAGCGCAGGTAAGCGATCCCGATGCCCAGCGCGAGGAAGGCGTAAGGGACGACCCAGCCGAAATGCAGGGTTCCGTGCTTCGGCAGGAAATGCCGCATCGGGCCGATGAAGAGCTCATGGATGGAGGCGTCCTCGTCCAGCGCGAGGAAGAGGAAGATCACCGCCAGCCAGCCCCAGTGCCGGCGCTCGCTGGCGGAGAACGATGGCACGCGCGCCGCGACGACGAGCAGGGCGGCGCAGGTCACGAGCAGGAAGGCCGAGAAGAACGTCGGCACGTTGTTCTCGACGTTGACGTTGAAGCTGTCCACGAGCCCGAGCAGCCGGCCGTGCCCCAGCACGTAGCGGGAGATCATCATCGCGAAGTGGGTCGCGATCAGGAGGACCGCGCAGGCGAACAGCGAGAGCGCCGCGCGGCGGGGTTCGATGCGGAGTTCCATCAGCCGGTACGGTAGGCGGCCGCGGGGTCCGCCTCCCGGCTCAAGTCCACGATTCTGACGCCCGGGGAGCCCGCGGCGGCGGCCAGGGCCTCCGGGGCCGGGGCCTCGCGCGAGTAGATCGCGATTTCGCGGATTCCGTCACTTGCGTATTGCTGCAGGGCCCGCTCGACGTCGGCGGCGCCGGCGGAGCCGGGAAGCAGCAGCTTGCCGGCGAGGCCCTCCGGCCGGCGCTCCACGAAGGCGTTGTGCGCGAGGAAGTCGAGGCAGGCACCCTCGAGCGCGCGCGGCCCGAAGAAGAGGCTGTCGCGGCTCCAGCCGTCCAGCACGCGCGCGCCCCAGCGCCGTTTCATCTGGAAGATCCCGTCGCCGAGCACCGGGCGGCTGCCGCAGTAGTCCGCCTCGTCGTAGCCGTTCTCGAAGGCGTGGAGCAGGCCGTAGTAGTAGAGGGCGGGGAAGATCCCCCGCACCTCGGCGCCGCTTCCGCGCCCGGCGGCACCGGCCCACAGGAAGTGCAGGCTGCCGCGACTGCCCCAGAGCACCTGGGCGGCGACGACCTCCTCGCCGCGGAGGATCTCCATCAGCGTGCCCTGGTCGACGCAGTAGCGGATCTTCCATTCGGGCTCGATGTAGGCCGCCTCGCCGAAGCGGGCGGTCAGGT
>DASSUY010000293.1:0-2638 GCA_035706525.1 Steroidobacteraceae bacterium | reverse complement strand
TGGTCGCCGAACTACAGCCCCACGATCCAGTCGTGGCTGGAGATGGGAGGTATCTTCGCGGTCGCCAACCTGCGCGGCGGCGGCGAGTACGGCGAGGAGTGGCACGTCGCCGGCACCCGGCTGCACAAGCAGAACGTGTTCGACGACTTCATCGCCGCGGCGGAATGGCTGATCGCGAAGGGCTACACCTCCCCGCCGAAGCTCGCGATCCACGGGCGCAGCAACGGCGGTCTCCTGGTCGGGGCGGTGATGGCGCAGCGGCCGGAGCTCTTCGGCGCGGCGCTCCCCGGCGTCGGCGTGATGGACATGCTGCGCTACCACACGGCGAGCGCGAACGCCTACGCCTGGTCGTCCGACTACGGCACCGTCGAGGACCCGGAGCAGTTCAGGGCGCTGCGCGCCTACTCGCCGGTGCACAACCTGAAGCCGGGCACCTGCTATCCGCCGACGCTGGTCACGACCGCGGACCACGACGACCGCGTCGTGCCCTGGCACAGCTTCAAGTTCGCCGCGGCGCTCCAGTACGCGCAGGCCTGCGCGAACCCCGTGCTGATCCGCATCGAGACGCGCGCCGGCCACGGCGCCGGCAAGCCCACCTGGATGCTCGTGGAGGACTGGGCCAACCACTGGGCCTTCCTCGCGAAGGCCCTCGGAATGCCGGGCGGGACCTGAAAGGGGACGCTCACCTTTAAAGGGGACTGTCACCTTTAGCGACCGCAAACGCGTCGGCACGCGGCGCGCTCAACGCTAAAGGTGACTCCCCTCTTAGTGCTTCGGCTGCTCCCCCTCCGGAATCTCCGCCGGCTCCCCGGGAATCGCATGCTCGCCCGAGAGCCATCCGCCGAGGTCGATGAGCTTGCAGCGCTCGCTGCAGAAAGGCCGCCAGGGGTTGCCGCTCCATTCGCGGCGCGTGCCGCAGCGCGGGCAGGGGACTTCCTGCGCCATCGCGGCGCCGCCTAGTAGCAGGTCGCGAGCACGAACGAGACGTCCTCGCTCGCCTGCACCGGGCGGCTGTGCACGTTGTTCCAGCGCAGGAAGCGCAGCGAGCAGCGGTGGTGGCTCCCGCTCACCTCGGGGAAGAGGCGCGAGCCGCCCGGCAGCGTGATGCGCAGCAGCTGCACCGGCCGGTCGCGCTCGAAGACGATCTGGAAGCTGCCGCCGGGCGCCGTCTCCTCGGTCGGGCGCGCATTTTCGCGCGTGATCCAGAGGAGCTCGGAGACGGACTCGCAGAGCGGGCGGATGGTCGCGATCCAGGCGGCGAGGTCCGCCTCGCGCGTGTCCGCGTCCAGCGAGAGCCAGTGGTAGAAGTCGGGAAGGTCGAACTCGCAGGTGCCGCCGGGGATGGCGCTGCGGTGCTTGATCGCGTTCAGGAACTCCGACTCGCGCAGCTTCTGCATGAAGTTCGCGCCCGCGGCGTTCAGCTCCTCGCGGCGGCGCATCAGCGCCGACAGCACGGCAGTCAGCCGGCGCGTGTCGACGCCCGGCCGGTTCTGGTAGTCCCGCAGCGACGACATCTGCCGCTCGAGCTCCTTCAGCACGTCCCCGCGGGCGTCGCCGCGCGAGGTGATCGCGAGGATCTCGAGGAGCCCCGCGACGGCCGAGCGGCTCGACCAGGCGTTCGGCATGCCGGCGTGGAAGGAGAGCTGCTGCCACAGGAATTCGAGGCGCATGAAGGCGCGCATCCGCTCGTTGAGCGGCTGCTCGTAGACGATAGGCTCCGAATCGGGCCTCGGTTCCGCGGCGGCCTCGAACATGGTCCTATTTTGGGGCAGGCCTTGCATGGGCGTAAACCTTCGCAGTTGTGACGCCCGCCACGCTCGCGGCGGGATCTCAGTATTTCGCGGCCATTTCGCGGTATTGGCGGTCCAGGCGCTCCACCTGGCCGGGGAGGTCGGCGGCCTCGCCGCCGTTGTCGACCACGTCGTCCGCCGCCGCGAGGCGCTCATCGCGCGTCGCCTGTGCGGCCAGCATGCGGGCCGCCGCTTCGCGGCTCTCCCCGTCCCGCGCCCTCAGCCGCCGGATCTGCTCCTCCTCGGGGCAGTCGACGACGAGAATCCGGTCCACGGTCTGCCGGAGTTTCGCCTCGACCAGCAGCGGGATCACGAAGACCTGGTAGGGTCCGCCCGCGGCCGCGGATTGCCGACGGAGTTCCGCCATGATCGCAGGATGCAGGATGCCTTCGACCTCGCGGCGCACGGCCTCGTCGCCGAACAATCGCCTGCGCAACTCCGCGCGGTCGAGGCGCCCGTCGGCGCCGAGGATGCCGCGTCCCTGCGAGGCGACGAGCGCATCCAGCGCCGGCCGGCCGGGCTCGACCACCTCGCGCGCGATCACGTCCGTGTCCAGCACCGGCACGCCGCGCGCGGCGAAGAGCGCGGCGACGGTCGACTTGCCGCTGGCGACGCCGCCCGTCAGGCCGACCCGCAGCATGGCGTTCAGCCGAGGCCCACGAACGCGAGATAGCGGTCCTTGATCGCGGGCCCCCAGACGAGCGCGATCCACGCCGCGCCCGCGAGGTAGGGGCCGAAGGGAATCGGCGTGCCGCGGCCGAGCCTGCGCGTCGCCATGAGCGCGATACCGACCGCCGCGCCGACCACGGCCGCGAGGATCAGCACGACCGGCAGCATCTGCCAGCCGA